>NZ_JCBDGX010000003.1:0-99474 GCF_059834345.1 Vibrio sp. R11-SG3-ISO3-SZ | reverse complement strand
TCTGCCGACACCCACGCTTTCCAAGTATCAGAATAGTTCTCTAAGAAGTGGTACATCGCTTCTTCAGCATCGGCTTGGTTATCTTCCATCCAAGCGAGTAACTCGCTCATCTGATTGTTAGTAAAGCCGCGGTTTTCGAAGTATTGATAGGCAATAGGCTCGTTCTTAGCAAAACTCTCCGTTGTTAAAGTATAGACGGGTGCGGATGGATACATGGTTACTTTGGGGGTTTCGCACTCAGGTTGAGTTGTACAGTTTCTAAACTCTTCGATATCTGTACCGCTGCCAAAATCAACCTTAACCATATTGTATTTTCCTAGCACAGGAGTAGGGGACCAATAGTAACCAAACCAAGGCTTTTTGCGTTCATAGGCTTTAGCTATCGTGCTTGCTAAAGCAGCCCCTGAACCAGGGTCTATCATTTCGAACTTATGTTGTTCTAATTCTAGCGCCTCAAACAAGTGACCCGCGGTAATTTGGCATGTCCAGCCCGCGGGGCAGCCGTAAAAGGCATACAGTTCGTCATTTTCCGGATGCTCAAACATGTTTGCATACTTTTTTACACCTTCGATGGTTTTGAGTTCTGGGTATTGTTGTACAAGGTAATCAGGAACCCAAAACCCCTCTTCACCTCCATCAACCAGTGATGTGCCCGCTAATCGTAAGCGTCCATCAGCGACTCCTTTCTCTAGCGCTTGTTTGATACCGTTGGTCCACATCTCAGGTGCCACATCGGGTTGACCTTTCTCGATCATAGAAGTGCCGGTCGGTACGGTATCTCCGGGAATTAGTTCAGCTTCACATCCGTAGCCTTTATTTAATATGAACTGGTCAATATTGGCGATTAGACTGGCAGAGTTCCAGTTCATATCAGCAATAGCAAATTCACCACATTCATCGGCGTAGGTATGAAAAGAAAGAGAAGAAAGGACTGCGAATGAAAGTACGGATACCTTATACATCATGGGGGAATTCCTTTTAAGTATTCCAATTGTGTAGGCAAAACGGTGCGTTTTTGAGAGTTAACCAACAGAGTCTTGCATAAAGATGATAGTCTAGAATATTCCAGAACTTCGGTCATTATAGGTCAGCACATTCAAATCGAAGCTCACTACGCCAAATCTTGGTAACAAAACAAGTTGTGTTAAATACATAACACAATTTAGGTCTAAATTGGCGTTAGCACCTAAAAAGTGTAATATTAAGCCTAAATTATGTTTGGGATAAACTTTCATGAGCGACGATCAATACTATTACCCTGTAGTCAGTGACAACCTGCCTAAGCACATTAAAAAAGGTCATCAGCTTGTCTTTTCTCGCCAGGATTTATCCGCGCGAGAAGCCGACATGTTTGCCCTCATGGTCGCGCACATGAAAGCCGCAGATTGGGATACTAGCACACCCCATTATGAGTTCACCTCACACCAGCTATCAGAGTGGCTAGGGGTTGAGCCAAAGCACGTTGGTAGTAACCTCAGTCCTGTCGCCAATCGACTCGCGAGCCGAAAAATAGGCATCAAAATAGAGTCCAGAAAAGGGGATACGGAGTTCGATTACCGCCCTCTATTCAAGCACATCGCATACAAAAACGGGGTCCTCACTATGGTTCCCAATGACATGCTTAAATCAGAATATATCGAGTACAACCAAGGCTTTGCGCTGATCAACACTCGCAACTTTTTTGATGTTAAGAAGGAATACTCCAAGCGTCTTTATGAACTCCTAAGCCGATTTAAAGACAAGGGCTTCGAGATGCACACTCAGAAACTGAGCGAGTTAAAAGGAGTGTTCGGCTTACTCGATGAGGCGGGTAAGTTAAAGAAAGACAAAAGCTCGTTTAAGAACAACAGCGTCTTCATGAAGCGCTGCATACGCGAAAGCATCAAAGAGCTGTCAGAACACCCTCAAATCAGTAAAGAGCTCCTGTTCTTAGAAAGTGAGCAAGGTGATAAAGGTTTTGAGGTCGTTAAGAAAGGACGCACAATTACCGGCATCAAGTTCCTGTTTCGATGGTTAAAACTTGGCACAATCGATGAGCTCAACCGCCACGACGCACTGAAAACAATCAAAGAGTTAGAATTGAAGCGCCTGCAAAATAGTGTTCGCCTCTCAGAAGCTGAGCTTGAAGCTTTGGCTATTGCTTACCGCTATGTTGGACGTGAAGAGCATGCCCTTAAAGTAGAGGAGAGTTTATCGCGCCGTCATCTCTCTCAATCCCAAGAGGAACTGGACAGCGAAGAAGACGAACTGGAATCACTGATAGAGAAGATAGACACCTTATCGGGCCTAAGTGACAACCCTGACTATTAATAGATGACACATTTTAGGTATCCAGCTCTCATAACCCTCATCTTTTAGGGGCGTGACTGTGATATGTGACACAAAAAAGGTGCACAAAGCATTTTTCGACCTAAAAGCTGTCAGACAAACGAGTAGATTCGTGACCAAGCTATTTTAGATGATTGATTACACCTAAATAGTGTAACGTAAATAGGTTTAACACCTAAAAAGTGTCACACCAATACCTACAATAGGATCCCAAACACCTAAATAGTGTCATCAAAAGACCTAGAAAGTGATCAATAACACCTAAAATAGGATCCTAAACACCTAAATAGTGTTATATAAGAGCCTAAAATAGGATCACAAAACTCAATTTATCTTTTAAAAATCAAACAGTTATCATTGCTATAGATCTTATAGATTTATAGTTTAAATAGATTAGTATACTTAAATATAGATCCTTATAGTGGCTGTGGATAACTGGAAAATCAAAGATTTACACAGTTTCCCACAACCACCATCAAATCTTCTTTTTCTGTTTCTCTTTTCAAACATCGCATTTTAGGTCTTTCAAGACACAATCTAGGTTCAGCGCGTTACGGTAGCTTGCCTACGTTCTGTGAAGATCACTTAAACAATATCATCTTCAGTCCTTCTTTGGGCCATTACACCACGGCCTTCGCTTCTTCGACCAATACAGACCTAAGAAAGATGACTTTAGAAGCTCTCTCGTTACCCAAAGGTGCTGTGGCAGATATTG
The DNA here is from genome assembly GCF_059834345.1 of Vibrio sp. R11-SG3-ISO3-SZ. Taxonomy (NCBI): domain Bacteria; kingdom Pseudomonadati; phylum Pseudomonadota; class Gammaproteobacteria; order Vibrionales; family Vibrionaceae; genus Vibrio; species Vibrio sp. R11-SG3-ISO3-SZ. The sequence continues at coordinate 96,431 of NZ_JCBDGX010000003.1, read as the reverse complement.
TGGAGTACGCTCGAAAAAAGGTGAGCGAAACCTCTTAAATTACCCATAACTTAAATTCCCCTGAAAGCCTTGTATATCAAGGGGGCTGGGTGATATTTGGTTAAATTAAAGGGCCCTTTATCCCCCAAAAAAATCAGCATGTTTTACGCTTTGGAAATTTGAATTAACTGATAGATTAGAAGAGTTACGGGATAAAAAAAGCCCGACCGACTTTGGCGATGAGCCTTCATGTAGTAAGCAAGTCCAACTGAAAAAAGAGAGGTGTAACTATGTTCAATAAAATGACAAAGAATGTGCTTGGGGTGACGGTTTTTTTTGCTCTCCTATATCTAACAGGTTTTGTAGAACTTTGGGATAGCGCGGTATACGCACTGATTGATTACTACGACGCATTGTAATGGCTCGCTTGTTCAACATCTGGTGCAGTACAAGTGCAACAGGCGAGTGCGAGCTTCCCGAATTTGTGTCCGAGGTTTCCTAAGACGATGATACGCCAGAACAGCTTAGCAAGCATAACGCAAGAGTGAGTTGTTCTTGATTTGTATAGGTATTCTCCTTAAAACTGACAATTTTACGGATGCGACAACGATCGACATCGACTCCCTTACCGGCGCGGGGTCCTACTTGGACACAGGCGATCGCTCGAATGTACTTGAAGTGAACATTGAGCGTGCAGAGAACTTCGATGCAGACGAATTGCGCCGTGATGCCTACGAGGAAGGCTGGAACAAGCTTCAGTAGGCAGTTTGGAAATTTAAAATGCTCTGTAGAATTGTAAAGAGCAAGGACACAACAAAGAGACGAAAGATGAAAACAATCAAAAAACTATTCGCAGTGGCAACGGGTGTTGCGCTTTTAAATGGATGTGTGGTGACGGGAGTACCAGAGCCTACGGAGTTTACCAACGAACACTCATATGCGTTTAACGTGGCGAACCAAACTCAGCTGACCAAAAACAACAGCCCGCTTCGCGATTTCACGCGAGAGGAAGTTGAGGAATCAAAGAACATTCTAGAGCGCCGCACAGAGGGGGCCAATGCATCAAAAATTCTGGGCATGGCCAGTGTGTTAACTGGAAATTTAACGGGGATTTTCCATGTTGCTGGCGGGGTTGTGTCAGACACTGCGCTTTCTGGCCACTTGTCGCAACGAAGAAGATGGATTGTTGCGGTTGATGCGGCTGACTTTGCAAGCGAGAAAGAGGCGCAAATCTACATCGGTACGACCATTGACTCAGCCATACGTAGCCTTCTTGGCCAACACGGTGAGGTGAGACTAGAGTCTGTGAGTAAAAATGGTTATGTCGCTTATGAAGTCTTGGTTGAGGGTGAGTACTTGAGAGTTGCAGGAGGGGTAATGCCAGCCTTGATTCGCGGTGAAGAAAGCGCGATTAAAGAAGGGAAAACGAATCTGATTGACGCCGAGTCTGCCTATCTGTATGGGTTTGATGATCTTTATTATGGCATAGCCGAAATCGAACCAGCCCAACTGACTTTAAAGGGCTTGGATGTGGACCGAGACGAATTTCTCAAGAAGTTAACTAGCCTGTTGCCACAAGGGTTCTTTTACTACTCACCTTCGTATCCAGAGTTCTACGCTGAGGGCAAAAAGTACGTAGCGCATAAGGTAGTCGTACCGGCGATCTATACGCAAGGTGAAAAATACGAGTTCATCAAACCGGAATAACGTTAGTTTGAGAGGTTGGCTTGGTCAGCCTCTCTTTGGAGATAGCGATGAGAATTTTGATTCTATTTGTTGCAGCTATGCTTTCTTCGGTGTCGGTTCAAGCGCAAGTTTCCGTGATTTCTGACAACCAAGAGGCGATCACGCTCTCTGTCACTGAGCGTTATGTGCTCGGTGATAACGATACATTAAGCAGTGCTAAGGCAATTGCTTTAGAGCAAGCCAAGCGCTCGGCCAGCGACTATGCAGGGTCCTATGTAGAGTCCACGCTGGTTGTAGACGGCAACAATATCACCAAGCAACAAGTTCGCGTTCTTTCGGCGGGTTTCTTGGAGGTATTGGAAACCAAGAATAGCCGCTCTGTAGATTCCAACGGCAGTGTCGTCCTAGATACCAACGCAACAATCAGGCTATCAAAGCAATCTATCAAAGACGGCTTGGCCAAGCTTAAAACCGATCCAGAACGTAAAGCAAAGATTGAGCGTTTGGAGCAAGAAAACGCACGCCTGAACGCGCAACTGTACGAGTTGACAAACAAAATTAACACCGGCTCTCGCGATGAGTTAATTGAGGCCAGAAACAACGTATTGTCCAAATTGGACACCAACCGTGAGGCGACCAAGAAAGTCTTTGAAGTTGGCACTCTGTTTCAGCTTGCCAGTCTTGGGGCACAAGAAGGCGAGCTAGCCAAAGAGACGGTTCAACGGGATTTGTTCGACTATTTCAAGCATCAAACCAAACTCACGCTGGGTAATCCAGAGTTCAGAAAGAACACCAACGGCACGTTCGATGTGTTGGTGCCGGTCAATTGGGAGTTGGACAAAAAGCCTTTGATGGAAGCGCTTGAGCCTTTGTTCCGCTTGAGTACTTCCACCCACAACCGGCCTTGGTATTCCTTTTCGATAAACAAATACGACAATAGAGGAGACAAGGTTAAGCGCCCGTTTACCGAAGACCTACAAGAATATATCAGAGAGCATGTTATCGCGATTGAAGTGAAAGCAGGAGATAAGGCTGGCTATCTTCCCATCGGTGTGCTCGGCGACATTTTTAGCCGTGACTATTTCGTGATGCACTACAAGAGCGAGCCCAACGGAAACAAATTGATTAGCGAAAAATATCGCAATCCAATCGTGATAAAAGGCGTTTCAGAGAAGACGCTGAAATCAATCACGGCGATTGAATCAAGAGTGGTCGTGCGTCCAGCAACCGAACTGGCCAAGTGGAAATATGAATAGATTTGTTTTGGTTGGCTTGGTGTGTCTTGCGTCTTTTGGGACGCAAGCTGAGCCTATAGAGGCGAGCGGCTGCGTACCGGCGACCGGCAATGTGCGAATTGATGACTTAACCGCTAGAGCAAAGGCAAAAGGGCAGTTGTCCCTAGAGCTGGGTAGCACAGTGAGCGCCGAGACGACATATAGCTCTCAGACAAAAGAAAGCAGTCAAGGCGTTACGCAAGTGGACGACATCAGGGAAACCGTGACGCTCAGCGGCTCGCACACGATTGGCCGCGTTAACACGGTGCGCAGTGGATATGAAACCGTTGGGACCGACAAACTCTATTGCGTGTATATAAAAATGGAGCAATGACAAAGATGAACAACATTGAAATTGTTCGATTGAAACGCCTTATCGAAGGTATTCAAAAGCAACATTCCTGCTTATTGTCAGCCGAGTATTTGTGCCAGGAAGTCCAATGCTGCGACCAATTTCTGAGAAAGCATCCTGAACATTTGGGCGGCTATCCGAGCCAGCTAGCGAATAGCGCTCGATTGCTTCTTCTGTGCAGCAAAAACACAGTAGCCGCACATAGCGAGTTGCCCTTGTTTAACGGGCACTCGGAAAACGAGCTGCTGAGCGGGAAGGGCGTAGATGCCTTAACAAAGCACATCTACGAAAGCTATAGGAAGTATAAACGCACGGTAGGGAAGGAAGTGAAAGAAGTCGTACTTCCCAAAGTAGAGAATCAAAGAAAAGCCTACGCATAGGAGAGAACACATGAAGAAAACATTGATTGCGCTGGTTTTGGCCAGCTCTGCATTGGCCGGCTGTTCGAGCACGCCGACTCGCACCGAGATTGTCCAAGACGAACTTAATGCTCAGTCGTTGCAACAAAAGTCTGAGCAAGAGAAAGCGGAGAACATTTTGGATTCCGTACCCGCTTGGGCACTAGAGCCGCCCAAACCCGACAGTACGGGCGTTTACGGGGTTGGCATTGGTGAAAGCAAAAAGCTTCAGTTGGCGATGCAAAAAGCCAGCTTATCTGCGCAATACGAGCTGGCCAAATCCGTTGGCCAAGAGCTCAGCGGTAACGAGCAAAGCTATATCAAAGACACCAACTACGGGACCACTGAGCAGTTTACAAAGCTTGTCGATTCTCTGGTTGCTGAAGTGCCAATGCAAGGCTTTGAGACAATCGAGCAAGAGGTAGTCGTCCTAAATGGCCAGTTCACGGCTTACAAGCTCATGAAGTTGCCATATGACCAGCTCAATAAGGCGCTAGAGTCAAAAGAGAACATCCAAGGTCAAGAGCAAGACATCAAAGAGGCGTTCGATAGCCTTCAGGCGCGAATTGCCCAAAAGACGAATCAATAACTCAAACAGGGAGTCGGAAAATGGATGTGTTCGGCATAATCAACGATAATGCGGCGTTACTTATCGCACTTGTTATTGCTAGCTCCGTAGTCGTCATGTTTCTTTCGTTGGCTTGGGAGAAGCTTTTTGGCGGTTACGAACCAAGAGTCTATCTGTAAACATAGGCCGAGCACAACTTCTATCGTCAACTCATTAACCGGCTACCAAGGGGGTATGTCGTAAATGGGAAAGTGCGTTTAGAGCGTAAAACATGATTTTACGTGGTGAAGAAAGTGCCATCCAAGTCAGCGGAAGATGTCACCAAAGGAACCATAGAGCTACTCATGCCTTACAAGGAGTATGTCCATACCATCACGGCAGATAACGGGAGAGAGTTTGCAGGCCATGAAACCATCGCAAAGGCATGTGTACTTTGCCCACCCTTATAGTTCTTGGGAGCGTCGTGTCAATGAGAATGCTAACGGTCTTTTAAGGCAATATGTGAAGAAAGGAACCGACCAAACAACGGTAACAGACAGCGATATTGAATTCGCTTTATCGCGGATAAATTATCGTCCAAGAAAGTGCTTAGACCTCAAGTAGCCAGCGATTGTCTTTAAAGAAATGGCACTGGCTGCTTGATATTGGCGAATGTCGCATTTCGCTGTTGAATTCGGGGGAGGGGGTAAGAAAGTCACGAACAAAACATCCAACCGAAATGGGCATCATCTATAATTGGTCTACTAGTTGCGAATAAAAGGAGCGTTGGGGTATGTTTCCTAATTCGAGGATTGAAAAGTACTATCAGCAATTCGATGAACTTCTAAACTTTTCGGGAGTATCTTGGTGGATTATCGACCTAGAAGATGATCCAGATACTTTTTATTGTAACCGTACTATGTGTGATATGTTCTATCTTAATCCTGATTTAACCGCCCATTCGGTAAGTAACACCTGTCCCATCGCAGGTGACTACAATAAGCATATCGCTATAAAGAGTACGGCCAAGGCACAAAAAGTCTTCGATGACTATCGAGGGCTTAAAGACAATACCATTAACGAATATCAAAATCGTTTTCCATACTATAACGAGGAGCTGGATCAGGTTCTTTACTTTACGAGTCGGGCTAAAGCATTAGCTCGAAACGATGAAGGTAAGGCAACACTCTTGTTTGGCATTATTGAACCTGAAACAGTCAGTGAAACACTCTATAAGCAGGCTTTGCGTGATGGGCTAACCGGGCTCAGGAATCGCAGGGAATTTGATAATAAGTTGCAGTTTATAATCAACCTTGCTAAAAGAGAGCGGCGTTTAATCTCATTGATCCTTTGCGATGTTGACCATTTTAAGCATTATAACGATAGCCTTGGGCATTATGCTGGTGATGAATGCCTGAAAAAAATTGCCCGTTCACTCGAAAAAGCCAGTTACCGAGAAACGGATATTGTTTGTCGCTACGGGGGGGAGGAGTTTGCGATTATCATATATGGAGAAGACCAGAGTGTATCAGCTTTGGCGGAGCGTATACGCATTGGTGTTTCTGATCTAGCCATTCCCCATCCGTCGCCTGATATCGATATAGTAACTATTAGTGCAGGATTCATATCATTGATCCCAGACGAAAGCATTACCCCGAAAGCTTTGATTGAAAAAGCAGATTACGGACTTTATCTGGCAAAAAATAACGGAAGAAATCAAACTATTGATGGCGAATGCTCGACCCTGAACACGAGAGTGTCCTGAATTCTGTGTAACTGTCTAAACTTAAGCCTTAAAGGCTAAGGATGGACAATATGGATAAGAAAGCACTTGAAGCTTTTGCTCGTGAAGCAGCAAAGTCAATTAAGACTGAATCTGATCTTGATGACTTCCGAAAAATGTTAACCAAGGTGACCGTTGAAACGGCGTTAAACGCTGAACTCGATGAGCACCTTGGATATCAAAAACACCAACCCAGAACCAGCTCCAACTCCCGCAATGGCTACTCGGGTAAATCAATCATCACCGATGATGGAGAGGTCGATATCGACGTCCCTCGCGACCGTGAAGCCAGCTTTGAACCTCAACTCGTCCGCAAGCACCAAACTCGATTCCAATCCATGGACGACAAGATATTAAGCCTATATGCGAAAGGCATGACCACACGTGAAATCGTCGCAACGTTCAAGGAAATGTATGATGCAGACGTCTCACCAACGCTGATATCAAAGGTGACCGACTCAGTGCTTGAACAAGTGATTGAATGGCAGTCGCGACCTCTCGATGAAATCTATCCCATTGTTTATCTCGATTGCATCGTGGTTAAGGTGCGTCAAGACAAGCAAGTCATCAATAAAGCGGTCTATCTTGCGTTAGGCGTGAACATGGAAGGCCAAAAAGAGCTGCTCGGTATGTGGCTCTCTGAAACGGAAGGTGCCAAATTCTGGCTTAATGTGCTGACTGAGCTTCAAAACCGTGGGATGAAAGACATCCTTATCGCTTGCGTTGACGGACTAAAAGGTTTTCCTGACGCCATCAACACTGCGTTCCTAGAGACGCAAATACAGCTCTGTATCGTCCACATGGTGCGAAACTTGGTCAAATACGTCCCTTGGAAAGACTACAAAGCGGTGACGGCTGACCTGAAGAAAATCTACCAATCAGCCACAGAAGATGAGGCACTGCTCGCTTTAGTGCAGTTCTCTGAACGATGGGATAGTAAGTATCCTCAAATCAGTCGCTCTTGGACGGCGCATTGGGACAACCTCAACACCCTGTTTAATTACCCAGAGGATATTCGCCGAGCCATTTACACGACTAACGCCATTGAATCACTCAACAACGTTATTAGAAAGGCGATCAAGAAACGCAAGCTCTTCCCAACGGATGAATCAGCTAGAAAGGTGATATACTTGGCTATCCGAGATGCTTCTAAGAAGTGGACCATGCCGATTAGAAACTGGCGACAAGCTCTAAACCGCTTTATGATTATGTTCGAAGACCGACTCACTGAATACATGTAACCTCGACAGTTACACAGAATTATTTACAGGGTCCATTAAGAATTGCACTGTCAGCTTTAAGTCTGGTCTATGTTTACCGCTGGCGCTTTTGGAATGTTGAGCGAAGTTACTATTCCCACTTTCTTTTCCGCTTGGTTCGGTATGCTTGTCTATCTGATCTGCCAGTTAGTGACTACTCACCGCCTTATCAGGCGATGCTTCTTATTTCGTTAGCCGTTGCTCGATAGTACCGAGACTTACGCAGCTTCCATAAGCAGAGACGACTGTCCAGCCGCCTTTAATTCCAGAATGCCTTTATCGCGGATATTACGTGCGGCATTTAAGTCGCGATCTATATCAGTTGTTCCACAAGAGGGGCAGTCCCACTTGCGAACCGATAAATCCATTTCTTTCATCTTATGACCGCAACAATGACAAGTTTTAGAGCTGGCGTACCATTGGTCGAGCTTCACAAGGTGCTTGCCTTCTTGCTTTAGCTTGTATTCCAGCTTAACAACAAAGCTAGACCATGACGCATCACCTATGTGCTTTGCTAGCTTACGGTTTTTCATCATATTGGCTGATTTTAACGTCTCGACAATCACAGCGTGGTTTTTGTCTACGAGAGTTCGAGAGAGTTTGTGTTGAAAGTCAGCGCGTGCGTTAGCTACCTTTTCATGGCACTTGGCAACCAACAGGCGAGCCTTAGCTCTGTTTGCGCTGCCTTTTGCCTTTCTCGATAACTGACGTTGCTTACGCCTGAGGTTCTTCTCAGCACGTTTTACAAATCTTGGGTTTGCTGTCTTTTTACCGTTTGACTCGATAGCAAAGTGAGATAAACCTAGATCGATACCTGTCACTTTGCTCACGGTGTGAAGCAAGTTAGGCGCTTCGACTCCATCATCAACTAGGACAGATGCGTAGAATTTGCCTGTTTTACTCAAGCTTACTGTAATGCTCTTTACCTTGCCCACAATCTCACGGTGAATGTTAGCCTCTACAGGCTTCATTTTCGGTAATTTAATTGCGCCATCAAGTACCTTAACACCAGTACAGTGGTAGCTCGACTGCTTGTCATGCCTGCGCTTAAACTGTGGGTATTTGGCTTTTAGTTTTGGATTGAAGAAGTTATCGAAAGCTTGATGAAGGTTGATCACCGACTGTTGCAAAGCGATTGAATCGTATTGCTTCAACCAGTGGTATTTGCGCGATTTCTTCGCAACTGCAAGTAGTGGTTTAATGTCCTTTTTTGGACTCAGTGTAACACCATGCCTGCGGTACATGTGCGATTTTAAGTGTAGAGCTTTGTTATACGCAAAACGCACAGCGCCAAACTGAGCTATTAAAAACTCAGTCTGCTCCTCTGTTGGGTAAATACGTACTTTGGTTGCTCTTAACATTTCAGTGCTCACCTGTATAATGACTGTAAATTAACAGCTTAGATGGTATATGTAAAGTGAGTGTACACAATAAAGAGCTACTTCAAGATTATCTCAGAAAACGCCATAGTGTCAGCAAATTGGTTGTCCACCTTGTGTTTACCACAAAGTACAGGCGCAAGCTGCTTACTGGTGTCATGATTGAGCAATTGAGAGAAGCGTTAGAGTCATCTTGCGAAAAACTTGAGTGTGAATTGATAGAAATGGACGGTGAGGAAGATCATATCCACCTACTAGTTGCCTACCCGCCAAAGTTAGCGATAAGCACGATGGTAAATAACCTCAAGGCCGTATCATCACGAATGTTAAGATTGCAAAATACGCATCTGACAAGACAAAGTAAGAGTTCAGCATTATGGTCACGGTCTTACTTCGCCTGTAGTGCAGGTGGGGCAACAATTGAAACACTTCGAGCTTATGTCGATAGCCAATCAACACCGTCTTAAATTGCTATCGCAATTTCGGCTTATATCACCGCCCTCATCGGGCGATGGTTTACGCCGATTTTGCTAATCCAAGACAAAGAAATTGAGATAGCTAATGAGCAAAGACAAATTGACCGCTACGAGTAGCGGTTGAACATTTGCTTCACGAAACAATTGGGAGAAATACTATGTCTGATTATACCGGTTTATACATCGTGATCGGCATGGCTCTAGGAGCGATTGTTCTAGCTGCACTCGGCGGCTTAGTAACACTCAAGCTACTAGGAAATAAGAATAAAGACAGAGCTGACGATTAATAGAGTATTTTACCTCTCTGCTGCTATCAAATCTAATCCAGAAAACAGTTTTTGTTGTGCTTCTTGAACCAACCTCATGAATAACAGGTCCAATAGACGTCATTGCATTGTCTTCTCGGCAGAAGGTTATTTGTGCAACAAGTTGCTACACAATTAGGAAATTGCCTGCTTCATCGAAGGTCCAACAGGCTGTTGGACAAACTCCAACCCCCAATTTTGCAACAGTCTGTTGCAGAAATCACTATGAAGCACTTCTGCTCCAATCCGGTTCTGATCTCGTCGCTTCGGCAATAGAACTAACTAATGTGCAAAATATGCACATTGCTTATCAAGCAACTATCGAGGATTCCTCGGTAGTTAAACTGTTGCAATTTTTGCCCGAGCAACGAGAAAGCTCAGTGATTGCAGATTCTGCAACAACTCATATCTGCCCCGAAGTTTGTTCCATCCTACGCTATACCTCATTATGCAACCTAACCCGATTCCCAGAGTTTTAAGATAGGGCCAGTATAAAACGGGGGCTTTCAGTATCAATTCAAAGCACAACCAGACAATACCTTGTCCCTCGTGTCAATTTGTATCCACTTTATGTGAGTTTGTTTAGTGATCTAATAGGGCGGTTTTTCTAAGCTAAGTATATTCGGTTAAGAAGGCTAGTTTGATGAAGAAAATTCATTATGACAACATCACGGATTACTGCGCTGCGCTAGGAAAGCCAGCGCCGTTACACCCACTATTTAACATATCTAAGGTTAACTCTTCGGCGGTTAACTGTCTCGGTAATCACTGCAGCGTTACAACAGACTTTTATGCCATTGCGTTAAAGAATGTGGTCTCCGGCAAGCTGCTCTACGGCAAAACGGAATTCGACTTCCAAAATGGCACCATGATTTTCTTCGCACCAAATCAGGTGTTTGCTACCAACGGGATCAAGGTTGATTCAGAAGGGAAGGTGATCATGTTTCATCGGGATTTTGTCCGAGGGCATGAGATAGAAAACTTACTCAACAAAGCTTCTTTTTTCGGGTACGCCGTCAGTGAAGCCTTGCACCTTTCTACCAAAGAAGAAGCGTTAGTCGAAAGTATATTGGAATCTATTGAGCTTGAGTGTCATGGTAACTACGATGAGTTCAGCCGAGATATCATCCTGTCTCAGATCACAACATTACTGAAATATGCAGATAGATTTTACCGCCGCCAGTTCTTATTACGCCAAGAGTCTACTGGCTCTTTATACGATAAGTTTATCGTAGCGTTGGACCAGCTCTTAGCACAAAGTAATAGGGAAGAACTACCTAAGATTCAAGATGTTGCCGATGTTATGAACATGACGAGTCGCTATTTAACCGATGGTCTACGAGCAGAAACGGGCAAATCCGCAAAAGAGTGGATCCTCCTACATCTGATTGACCAAGCAAAGAGCCGTCTGTTGGAGTCGGATGAATCTGTTGCCACTATCGCTTACTCACTCGGTTTTGAGTACCCGCAGTATTTTGCACGCTTATTTAAAAAGAAGGTTGGCGTAACTCCTACTGAGTTTCGCAAGTTCCACTAAATATAAGGATAAGAACACATGCCGAAAGTTGCTGTTGTGACCGGTACATCTACTGGTCTTGGAATTAGTATTGCTATCCAATTGGCTAAATCTGGCTATAAAGTTTTCGCTACCATGCGAAATCTAGCCAAACGAGACCAGCTTGATACCCAAGTAAAGGAAGCTGGAGTTGACGTCAATGTCATGCAGCTGGATGTTGTTGATACCGCTAGCGTTGATCGTTGCATTCAGGATATCCTGCAACAAACGGGTAGGATTGATTTACTGGTCAATAATGCTGGAGCGGGGTTTGTGCGAACAACAGAGCAAGCGACAGAAGACGAAATCCATTGGGTTATGGATGTCAATTTCCATGGGGTTGTACGCTGTATTAAAGCAGTACTCCCTCACATGAGAGAAAACCGTAATGGGCATATCATAAATGTTTCGTCTGTTGGCGGCATGGTTGGTCAGCCATTTAATGAGTTCTATTGTGCTGCTAAGTTTGCCCTTGAAGGGTACGTAGAATCAGTTGCTACTTACATTACCCCTAACTTTGGTATTAACTTCACGAACGTAGAGCCCGGAGGCATAAAAACGGAGTTTGCCAATAATGTATTAGCGCAATTCCAACAAACCGGTGGCATGTTAGAAGATGAATATCGCCCTATATTAGAGAAATATATTGGTGGAGCTCAAGAGCGCTCTGCTGATGGGAGTTACCAAGATGCAGATGAAGTGGCTAATGTCGTAGTCAATGTCGCACTCATGGATGAGCCACCAATTCGCTCCCAGACTTCGGATTGGTCACGAGATTTCGTCTCCATCAAAACTCAGAACGACCCGACGGGCAAAATTCAACAGCAGAAGATTGCTTCTCAATTACTTTAAAACTCCTTTCTACAAGTAACCAATAAAGCCCTGTGACCTGCTCGTAGGGCTTTGTTTTTATCTGTCAACGTTAGAATCGATTACTTCCCCGCTTGAAACTGAGTATTCACCAGAGCTACCTCCCGTTGCTAAAGAAGACTTTTTAAACGATAAGTTAACTGCCATTAATAAATTTTCCTCCGACAATTTACACTCATAAAATTACAGCACAAAAATCAAAGGTGGGGATGTTATCAACAACTCCACTTGATAATATTTATGGATAACCAAAAAATTAGAAAAAAACTATCTACCTAAAGCCATCCAAAAAAGCAACCTTTTAATGTTTCCATTAGAAGTTGAACCCACCGTTGGCAAGCATGAAACATGAACAATTGCACCAGTCAACTGTAATACCACAATCATACATATATAAAAAACAGCCATCCAAATAAACATTTTAACCTCCACGCTTACCATTGTTATGAAGTTCATTAAATTCTTTCATTACTTTGTCAAAGTAACTACCAGAAACAAAGTTAGTTGCGAAGTGATAGTAAGCTCCCATCAAAGTGAAAACCTCCAAATACCCAAAGTGACCGTGATCATATCCGTATAGAACCACCCAAAGCGCAAATAACAATGCAAATACGAGCAGCACCTTAAAGATAACCCTATTGAATGCCAATAAAAACTTATTAATCATCATAAATCCCTCATGTCTACTTATATATGATAACACTACTTTCCGCATTCCAAAGTGACACTTTAGGAAAATTTTCACATAGAAAAAACAAAAGAGATTTCGAGGCTGCCGTGAAGTTAAGCGCTATAACAATCAAACCCAAAAAGGATGATCGCGCATGGATAATAATAGAGAAACATTGGCGCATAAATAAAAATCCAGCCAAAAACCAATAAACTTTATGTTAAATGAAGACCACTAAATTGCTGACCTTTTGCTCACGAAGTGGGCGAGAAGTCTTTGCCAAAAGCGATCTCAACCGGCGCTCTCAAGCTACATTGATGACTCATTCTCAAGCGGTGAGGCCAGCAGAGGACACCATGTTTTTTCGCCTTTCAGCGGGGGTCAAGATTGCCTCATTTTCGAGGGTAAGCGTAGGAGAAGCACGGAAAACGCAGACATACCAGATTGGCAAGCTGTATCCTTTTTCTTGAGTAAAAAGTCACATAGGTTGCGGTTTCTTATAAAGAAACCGAAAATCACTCTATTTGGTTCCTACCTTTATCTTAGAAGTAACCGAAAACATATAGTTTTTGGTTTATATCCCTTAGAAACCAATAACCACTCTTTTTGGTTTCTACCTTTATCTTAGAAGAAACCGAAAACCATACTTGTTGGTATCTAACCCTATCTTAGAAGTAACCGAAAAGTATAATTTTCGGTTTGCAACTTTGTTTGGTATATTGAACATAAATGTTCGATATAGTAAAAATCAAGGTGGTGAAATTGAAAGAAATTCAGCAAGCAATATACAAGAAAATCGATGACCTGTTTGATGACGCGCAATACATCATCATGGTTTGGATGAAGGAGGTAGCCAAGCGGGAGAAGAATCGAGAGGGCACAGCGCTAGGTAGAGAGGAGCGAACAAACTACGAGTTCAGGATTGAGCTGTCTGGGCCATCGTTCAGGATGCGTTGGTTTAGCGTGAGGTTCATCAAGAGGAAAGGGAAGCTAGTTCGTCTTGTTGAGTCTGTCAGCAAAGGCGATGCAGAAACGCTGAGTGAAAAGAAATTTCCTTTGGCTCAGCAATGGGAGTTGGAATTAATTCAGAACGTTGAGAAACATGCTTCTGAAATCAGAGCTCAATTAAAACATTTAATGAAGGCTCACCAATCAATAACCTACGCGGCTAAGGCGGCGGGGATTTCGGACTTTAAGCCAGTTCCTATAAAACAGAGAGTGACGATAACGAAATATTCTATTTCCGAGTTTAAGCAAAAATTGTAAGGGGCTTAGGTTGAGTACGAATAGAACAATAGGCGGTCACACGCTAACACCACAGATGAACGATTTGATGAATGCTGTTGAGGCAAGCCTTAATGTTAAAGGTTCAGCTTTAGCGTGCTCTGGTAAAACGAGCATATTGAGAGCGGTAGAAAATGCTGCCATGAAAAAAGGCTTTTGTATATTTGCCTGAATAAAGCTCTTGAAATTGAGGCCAAGGAAACGTTCAAAGGAAACAATGTCGAGATATATACCAGTCATTCATTTGCACTAAACCAATTCTCAAGAGACGAAAGAAGCCGTTTCATAAGACGCGTTTCATCTTGGTTAACTCTGGATGATTTCTTATCGTTCACAAGCTTTAAGAAAACAAGGCCATTTGAAAAAGTCATTGAGATAAAAACTTCTGGTTATTCTCTGCTATTGCCAATCAGTTCATTGCGAGCGCGTCCACTGAAGTTAAACTTCTTCATATCCCAGGCCGTGTGCATAAATTTATCGATGTGTTAATCAAGAAAGGCAAAGTCGAAAAAGAACAGAGAGAAGAATTAACCAACCTGTTCTTGAAACACGCAAAGGAATTGGTGCATGAGATGGTATCACCAGACAGTAATTGCCCGACCACTCATGATGGATATTTAAAGGCGTACCAATTAACTAATCCGGTATTGCCCTATGACGCGATACTTTTCGATGAAGCTCAAGACGCAAACCCTGTTACCCTGCAAATTATTCTTTCTCAGCCCTGTCAGGAAATAGTGGTGGGCGACAGGTTCCAAGCTATCTATCAGTTCAGAGGTTCGGTAAATGCAATGGGATTACTTCTATAAAAAGCGTTCAGCGACAAAGAGAAATTTCGAGCAACTATAAAAAGCGTTCAGCAACAAAGAGAAATTTCGAGCACAACTATAAAAAGCGTTCAGCGACAAAGAGAAATTTCGAGCACAACTATAAAAAGCGTTCAGCAACAAAAAGAAGTTTCGAGCAACTATAAAAAGCGTTCAGCGACAAAGAGAAATTTCGAGCACAACTATAAAAAGCGTTCAGCGACAAAGAGAAATTTCGAGCACAACTATAAAAAGCGTTCAGCGACAAAGAGAAATTTCGAGCAACTATAAAAAGCGTTCAGCAACAAAGAGAAATTTCGAGCAACTATAAAAAGTGTACAGCAAAAAAAAGAAGTTTCGAGCAACTATAAAAAATGTACAGCAACAAAAAGAAGTCAGGTCGTGCTATGTTGCCAATCAACAGCTGAATCTTGTACATTTAGACTATATGAACAGGTGTTTTCTGTTCCCTTGCGGTACGTAGAGCACCCCCAAAATGTACCATACTTTCCTTTTCTTAGCTTCATTTCACTACCACAATTCTTGCAAACCGGTCGCTCCATAGCACAACGGGAATCAATACAAACTTGGAACCCCTCTTTGATATCGCGGCTCATAGGGCTACCGCATTTATCACAAGGTGTCTCCTTGTTGGTACAGCGCGGGTGCAGGGAGCAAGATAAAAATAGGCCATGCTGACCTTGTATCGGCCTCATTACTCCCTCACCGCATTTATAACAAGAGATCTTAGCCACTTCCTTTTGAATCAGCGACACGTCAAACTCTTCGGTTTCGATAGGGTAATCATGCTCAATTAACTCAGTGACAAAATCACTCACATCCATCATATCTGCTAGCAAATACACACGATGCTTTGCACGAGTCAGAGCTACATAGAACAGTCGCCGTTCCTCTGCGTGCTCGTAGGTATCCCCTTGTGGTAAAAGCGCTTCCACGAGTGGTGGGGTTTGTTTTTCAGAAGGGAAGCCATGCTTACCGGTAGTCAGGCCCATAATCACAACGTAGTCTGCCTCTTTCCCTTTTGAAGCATGAAAAGAATGAACTTCAAGGGATAGGTTAGGGAAGCGGTGCTTTAAGGTTCTGAGTTGGTGTAGATCAGGTAACTGGAACCAGTACCTAGCCAGCAAATATACCTTATTTTTAGTCAGATTTTGTAAAGCCTGTATCTGATTGGAGATAGCTATTAGCGATTTCTCAATAGCAGACATTCCCTCCTCTTCAACGCCTTGGCGAACAAGACTCACGGCAGCTTGGCTCACTTGGTCAAGAGAAGTTATATGCTTCTCCAGTTGAATCGGGTTTTGTGTCACAAAGCGTGTAGCAATATCACCAATCGAGCTATTAAAGCGAAAAGTCATGTCCAATGTTGTGGCAGACGTTGAGCCAAAGTAATGTTCAAAATCACTTGTTAAGCGAACATCCGCACCACTAAAACGATAGATAGCTTGCCAGTCATCACCAACACAGAATAGAGAGGAGCCCGAAACGCTATCTCGAAGCGCTTTTACAAGCCGAGCCCTTGGTTCTGAGATATCTTGAAACTCATCAACGAGCAAAAATTTCCAAGGTGATTGAAATTGACCTGACTGGACATATTCCAATGCCTTACCGATCATGTCATTGAAGTCGATGACTTGCTGATCACGCAAGTAAATCTCATAGCGGTGATACAAAGGCATTAATAACTCGAGTGCTTTTTGAGTTTGTCGTGAATCAACCGACTCGTTGATCACTTTTTGTATACCTTCTTCATCCAAACAAACGGCCTTAAACATATCCACCAATGCTCCGAGCAGCCGAGCGAGTTCTGTCACTTGGCCGAGTTGCTCTAGGTTATCGAGTACAGCATCATCTGAGATAGGGTTTATCTCAACGCCACGCGTACATAACTCATTTTCTAGTGCGTTAAGCAGCTGCCCTTTTTTGTGTTGGTGGTAAAACACTTCAATACAGCCGGTGCCATATCTCTGATGAGTTGCACGCTTCCATTCTATACCCAAGTGATAGCGTTCTCGATCGACGTATGGCGCCGTGTTGCCATGCTCGTCTATGCCGTAATACTCAATGTAAATATCGTAGTCAGGTAGATAAAAATCGGGACAATATTGACGGTATTCTGTGGTAGCAACATCAAAGCGATACTTGTCTTCATATTTGTAATTGATGCCGTTTCTGTAAAACCAATTCGCAATCGTCAATTCACCAAAGCTTTTAACTTTATCACCTTGTATCGAGCGAATTTCGTTGTCATTCAGGTACTTTAAATAGGCCCCTTGAGATTCAAATTTCCATGGATCTTTGTCGACGTAATAATAGGTACTAAAGTACTCGAGTAATGCTTGCTTATACCCGCTGTCTTGCATTAGGGATTCGATAGCATTATGCATCCAAAGGGCTTTATCTTTAGGGCTATTCTCAAGCTTTGATAAATGTGGTGCTTTGCCCTCAACCGCTGAGATAATTTTTACACCAAGGCTATGGAAGGTGCTCGCTTTTACATCCTCTAGACCCAGCTTGGCCCGGATTCGCTCATCCATCTCTTGTGCGGCAATACGGCCGTAAGCTAATAACAACACCTCGCTAGGTGCCGCTTTACCACTATTAACGAGATAACCGGTTCTACCTATCATCACGCTCGTTTTCCCGGTCCCTGCGCCAGCTAGGAGCAAGTTGTTGTCATTGTCGGTGACACAAGCGATTCGTTGTTTGGTTGTTAGCGGGTTAGACTCCACACTATCAAAAAACTCTTGGTACAAAGCCAGTTGTTTTCGCACATAGCGATTACGTATCTTATCAATATCAGTTGCTGACCAATTCGCAATATTTGAAAGTTTTGAAACGGTTTCTTCCGCCAAGGCTGATAAACCCTGTACATTGTTCCAACCTTTCCAGCGCTCAAGCTCGCTTTGTGCAAAAGACTGGAGGCGTTCAATCGCTGAGTCTCTAATAAAGCTTTCAGTGCATTGTATATACGCGCTTGTAAAAAAATCCTGCAAGTGTTGGGCGTTTTGGTTTGCCCACAACGGAAAGAATTGTTTTGAATATTGGATAGGAGCTCTATAGCTCAACATGCGGTAGCGGTACGTTTGACCTGCGCAAACCAGCGTTAAACACCCTCCACTTAGAGCGAGTGATAAGCGAGGAGGGCTATCAAGCTGTGACCAGCTGAACTCGACGCTATTTCCGCCATTCAAAACATGAATACCCGATTCATCTATGGTGACAGTAACATCGCGGTTAAACAAACGAGCTAACGGGCTTGCTGTTAGTGTCCATGAGGTCATTAAGCTTGGCCTAGAAAAGTATAAGGAACATAGGAGATGAGCCTTAGTTTACCTTAACAAACAACCAGTTTCATTGAAGCTAAGTTAATGCTTGGTCAATCATGCGGTATCGAAGACTGTGGCATACTTGCTACCGCCGGGCCAGTTGCCGCGGCTAACTCGGATATGTCGAGTAGACGACACTTGTTACCAAGTGCCGTCCCTCTAAGAACCCAGCGTGCAACTTTCACCGCACTAGGCTCAAGCCTTCACGAAGGCACCTATTGGCACCCAGCAACTTATAAAGCAGCGAGAGCAGGCTCATGCCAAGAGTTACGACATTGCCTTTTTGACTTTCTCTTTGCCAAGTATTCTTGGTATTGAGGGTCAAAAGGCGTTGCGGCACTCCTGATTTTCACATGTCTCTCTATTGGCACCTTGGCTATTTGAAACAGATTGAACTGACAATCCATATTCATGATCTTCTGCCAACCGTGAAATTGCCATTGGCCTTGACGGTTGATGAAGTACTTAAGAGCGATCCAAGTTCTCGACTTGGTTGGATGACGCCTTTTAGCCCAGTGCCATAGCGTATGGAATAGCTTGTGACCCACATATCCGAATACCTGTTTGGCCACGCAGTGTCGATAGTAATTCGACCAGCCCCGTAGTTTCGGATTTATCAATTTGATTAAATCGTTGACGGGGATAGTTGCGTGCTTTTTGATGAGTTCGCGCAAGTTACTCAAGAACAACAGTGTGTTGGATTTGCTCGGTTTAATGAGCAATTTTCCTTTGTACTTCCTATGGTTAAAACCTAGGAAATCAAAACCACGACTGATATGAGTAATGTGCGTTTTCTCTTCGGAGAGTGTTAAGCCTCTTTCTGCTAAGAAATCAGCAATCAACGGTTTGATATCGTTCTCCAGCACTTCCTTTGAAGCACAGGTGACGACGAAATCGTCGGCGTATCCAATAAAGTTAGCTCTTGCCCCCTTTTTGAGAGCGGTAGACTTTATGCGCTGCTCAAGTCCTGCAAGGGTCATTAGCATCAAGGTGGGGGATATAACCCCGCCTTGAGGTGTTCCCTCATCTGTACGATAGAACAGCCCTTTGTCCATAAAACCAGACTTTAACTATTGTTCCAACATGCGTTTATCCACGGCAATGTTGTTCATAAGCCATTGATGCCCAATCTTGTCGAAACAGGCTTTGATGTCTCCCTCAAGTACCCACTGAGCTGATTTCTTTAGTGCCAGACACTTGAAGCACTGCGCGATAGCATCAGCAGTGCTTCGGTTTGGTCTAAATCCATAGCTGTTAGGATCGGCAAGTGTTTCTGATACTGGCTCTAGTGCAAGAAGATGAAGCGCTTGCTGCGCTCTATCGACCATACAGGGGATACCCAGTGGTCTGAGTTTGCCGTTTTTCTTGGGGATGTAGATACGCTTGAGCGGTTTGGCTTGATAAGCTTGTCTGCTCAATTGATTGACTGCTTTCATGCGGCGCGTATCTGTATTCCACATAACGCCGTCAATTCCAGGCGTTTTACTGCCTTTATTTTGTGATACCCGCTTAACAGGTCACCCTGCTTCGGGCTAGACATTAACTCAGCTTGAAAAAGCCTAAACTCATCATTGCTGAGATATTCATTTCGGTATTTTCAAATATGCTTTTCATCGGTTTGTTCGCTTCAAATTCTTATCATATATTTTTCCGAGCCATGCCAGCATGATATCAGCCGTTTCTTGATTGTTTGGCAAGTCTAGATGTTTAGCACCGAATATTATTCTCAAGTCAGTTTGCGGTGCGTTTTTCCTAAAAATTTTCTCAAATTTATAAGCATAAAATGCTTCGTCATTCTCTCCAACCAACACTAGAATGTTGCTGTTGTTTTCTTGTAGGTCAGCAGAAAAAAACTGAGGAGAAAAAGACTCGTTCATCCGAAAGGTATAGCTATCTACTTGAAGCTCGTCATCAATAGTTACAGGTCGATTAAAATATAGTACTGACAGATGGTTGAACAGTTTAATTCCTACGTTGTTAAGCATAGCTAACCCAGCGTATCTGGCTTTTCTAACTTGCACCCACCCTCCAGAGTTCGGGCGAACAGTCGGTGCTTTGTAGCCTAAATATGGCGCTAACATGATATAGCCATCGTATTTTTCAAGCTCATTGCCACCATACTTAACAACCAGTCCTCCACCAGACGAATGCCCTCCAAGGATGACCTTGTAATCAGAGTATTTAGATGCAAGCTCTTTTTTTAAATCTTCAAGGTCGTGCTCCAATTGACCCACGTAATCTACGTCACCCATACTCCCCAATGCAGACTTTCCATGGCCGCGGAGGTCAGGTAATACAACAGATATATTTAGAGAAACATTTAATCTTTCCGCCAAAGGAAGCAAATACCTTCCGTCTGTGCCAGAACCGTGGATTAAGACAACAATAACTTTTGAGTCCCCGAGCAGGAAGCGATAAAAAAGGTCGCTTCCATCGCGCGCAGTATAATGTTTTTCAGCGATATCAATTTCAGGAGCACTATCAATATGTAGAACGTTAAAATCTAAACCTTTGTCGGAATTCTCTCTACTAAAAGGTAGAGAAAGTAGGGACAAAGCAATCACAAAGTAAATCAGCGGAGAAGCTATCAATAATTTTAAGATAAACATCATAGTTTGTGCTCTATTGATAACTCATCCGAGCATGACATTATCCAAGTCTCGAACCAAAGTTAATGTTACACAATTACATAAATACGACATAAAGTGCCAATGCTAACATCAGAGTGGTAATGGGTGCCCATATGAGCCTCTCTATTCGGGAGGGCGTAATCCAGTTTAAAAGGGCACTCAAAGCCTGTATGGTCAGTCCAGTATAGAGGACCCATTTCGGTAAACCGGCAATCAGCTTAGCCTCGGAGGCGATACCTATCGCCATAAAGATGAGTAACGTGACAGAGATGCCAGCAACGACCCGTCCTGAGATAGGCAACGAGCCTTGGTGGCGGCCACCTTGAGTCACTTTCCCCCAAGGCGCCCCAGTAATAAGGCAGAACTGAAAAACAATCACTCCCAGAATAATGAATATATAGGTAGAAGCAGCTAAGTGAACCATACTTTGCGTCCGTGTTTATCTTTTGATTGACTGCTCCCATCCCACTCATCTCGCAGGATAGCCAACACGACCGTATCCCACCATTGACCTCTGAAGTAACGGTTTTCTCTAAAGTGAGCCTCTTTTCTCATGCCTAGAGCTTGGCAAAGCCTAATGGCTGCCCGGTTTTGGTTGATGGTTTCTGCGTATATACGATGAACTCCAAGATTAGAAAAGCCATACTGCACCAATGCCTGAGCAGCTTCCCGTATCAGTCCACTACCTTGGTACTCTCTAGATAGCCCAGCGCCTACCGATGCTTGGTTTTCTTTTTCAAGGCGTAAGCAGATTGTTCCAATAAATTGCCCGGTCATTCTGTGCTCAATGGCTAATTGATAAGATTTTCTTGGTCTTTCGCATGCTTGTTCAATAAACAACCTTGTCAGTTTGCGATACTTATTCGGTTCACAATCCGATTGATCATAGAAACGCTGATATTTTGCATCTTGAGAAATAGCGACGAAGGTCGCCTCATCCTCAAGCTGCATATCTCTAAGTATCAATCGCTCCGTTTCCAATTTAAACATCTACAGAAAACCCTTCTTTGATGACTGCTTGCAATTTCAGCCCCATATTGAAAACTAAATTCATGATACCGTGAAGCTCTGACATATCTTTGCAATAAACCTCAATACAGGTTCCACTTGCTACTTTTTGTACGGTTACTCCTGAAAAAGTTTGTTGCCAGTCTGGAGATAAATTCTCTTCTACATATACGCTAAAATAACCGAACCCTTCATTGTGCATACTACACATAATCCACCTCACTTGCTGACTAAAAGCGGTATCCGATATTCGCTCCCCAGCCAACTCCACCGGCATCACGCGTTTCTCCATTGAGTTCTACATCAGCACTGGAGTAGCGTGCATTAATACCAATTGACCACTGCTGTGCAAATAGATAATCGATGCCACCTCCAATCCAATAGCCGGTACCGGTATCTTCGTAGTTTCTTTTAACACCTGAACTGTATTCTTCCAGTTCTACTGAAACATAGCTGACCCCAGCCCCCAAATAGGGCAAAAAAGCACCTGCTAACATCGTGGGTTGGTACCTGAGTCCGAGGTTGATTTCACCTACGGTTGTTTCGACCGTGTTCCCACCAACCTTGCTTTCATTCCCACTTCCGAAAAAATCCAGGGCAATGCCAAAAGGCAGCGATGCGGGTTGGTAGGTAGATTGAAATCCAATTGTGTCCATTGAGTCATCTTTTCCCCAGTTAGAGTCCAGCGATTTACTACCAAGCAACACTTTAAAGGAAGAATGGTTTTCTGCAGCGTTAACGACTGTACCGAAAAGCAATATTAAGCCGGACATTGCCAGCGAGTTAAGTTTTGAATTCATAATGAGCCCTTGTTTTACTGAGAGGTTAAGCGGGTTTGCTTAATGGCTAGATTACCCACAGGGCTCTTTACACACATCACCAGATGATGTGATTTATAATAGTTTGGTTCAAGAGAGTAATTTATGTAACTTCGCTTTATTTATGGCGGCGCGGCGGTTACTCACGCCAAGCTTTGAATAGATGTTTTTTGTGTGAGTTCTGAGCGTATTGAGACTAAC
Organism: Vibrio sp. R11-SG3-ISO3-SZ; assembly: GCF_059834345.1. Classification (NCBI taxonomy): domain Bacteria; kingdom Pseudomonadati; phylum Pseudomonadota; class Gammaproteobacteria; order Vibrionales; family Vibrionaceae; genus Vibrio; species Vibrio sp. R11-SG3-ISO3-SZ. The sequence continues at coordinate 73,801 of NZ_JCBDGX010000003.1, read as the reverse complement.
AAACAGCTTTGACGCAATTTGAGGGCCGCTGAGTTCAGTGTCTAGCCAGTTTAAGACTTGCGCCTCTTTTGCACTTAAAGGTTCAACCAGTGAGTCTACTGACATCGTTGTTGATAGCTTTTTCGGTGATAAATCATATCTTGTAAATAGCTCATGTAATGCTTTGATCTCTGTTCGCCATACATAAGCGCTGTTTTCGGCCATTATCAATACAGCTTGTCTAAGTACATCCTCTGCAGATTTTTTGTCTTTGTTAGCTTCAGCGTCGATAGCACAAACCACTTTCTGAACAAACTGTAATGTAGGTGGAGCACCCTCAGAGAAGGCATTATCTAGCATCGTTGTGATTTCACTTCGTTCGTTTGGCTGTGTAATGACATAAGTTAAATAGGCTAGGCTATTAATATAAAAAGGTGTGGAACAAGGAGTCTGTTTTGTGAGTAATTCACGGCTGCCCTGATTGAGTAGGATAATACCTTTCCAGAGCGAGGGTGGACGATGACATGGATTGGGCGTTTCAGCATATAGAGCCTCTGCTTCGCTGATGTACTTTATAGCATCTTCAATACGATTCTCTAAAGAAGCAATCCTTCCAGAAATGAGTGGATAACGGTATTTTGTTTCTTGCATAGAGCCTGAAGGACCAAACTGCTGAGCGGTATCAAGCAAACTTAATGCGCTTTCAATGTTGCCTTGCTCAAACTCAATTTCTGAAAGCAGCAGGTATACATCAGCACTCCCTTCGACGGTATAGCTTCTGCTTTGATCGACCCTATCAATCGCCGATTCGACAACAGACCTAGCCTTATTCAACCAGCCAAACTGGTAATAGAAATCTCCCAGCAAAAAACGGCTTGTGATTTTAGCACTGAGATCTTCAGAGCGGTCCATATTGGCTACGGCGGCTATAAGGCTACGTTCCGCACCAGAAACTTCACCATCCCGCCATAACGCTATACCTTCTAAGGCTCGGGATGAGCCTCGCCAAACTTGCTCTTTTGTCGGTAACACACTCAAAGCATTACGAACGCGCTCAAGTACTTCTCTGGTATTACTTTGAGCTGCATGAATATAGGCTTGCCCGATATTAACTATACCCAGAGTTGTTTTTTCTTGGTCCTTTAATGATGTGACACATCGCTCGAAATGTTTCTTTGTTGCATCAAGCAAAAAGATTCCTTGCTCGGGGTTGTGAGGCAAAAGCGCCAAACTGTAATATCCTGCTAAAATTGGAAATGCTTGAAGACTTTCTATATCGACCGACGCCAGCCACTCTATCAGTTGAGAATCATGTGAATGTGTACGTGCGGTTGGCCAATGGTTTTCCAATAGCTTCAGCAGCTCTTTCTCTCCACAGCAACGGACATATTGAACCGCATCAACAAGGCGACCCTGGTTGGCCATCCACATTGCTGCGCGTAAATTCAGCTTCTGTATTCTCTCCTCTGTGATATGGGCGTGAATGCGTAAAACATCAGCAAAGAGGTGATGAAAACGATACCAGTTTCTCTCATTGTCCAGAGAGATAAGGAAGATGTTGTTTGACTCTAGGTAAGTAAGTATTTCACCGCAATCTTCCCTGTTTAATACATGGTTGCAAAACTCTACAGAAAGCTCTTTCAGGAAAAAAGTCTCACATAAAAAGTGTCGAACCTTTTCGTCCATACCAGAAAGAACTTGCTCTGTCAGGTAATCGAGAATAAAGGTGTGCGAGCCTGAGAGCCGAGTGATTATATCTTTAGGGTGAGCATTGCTATTGAGAGCCAAAGATGAGAGTTGTAAACCAACTGCCCAACCTTCCGTTATTCTATTTACAGCGGCCACATCGATCTTTTCCAACTGCGCATGACAGGTTTGGCTCAACAGCTTCCCAGCTTCTTCATCCGTAAATTTTAAGTCGGATGCGCGAATTTCAATAAGCTCTCCTTCCGCCCTTAGCCTGGCGAGAGAAAGTGATGGATCTGAGCGCGTGATAAGAACCAGGTGAATGTTTTCAGGCATTCTGTCTAGAAAGTTACTGATAACAGAATCTGTCGCTGTGGAACTTGCTAAATGGTAATCATCCAGTATCAAAGTTAGCTCTTCCTGGTAATAGGCTAGCTCATTTATCAGGCTGGTAGTTACGTGGTCTGCATTGACCTCTTTTTGCACCTGAACAAGCTCCCATGCTTCTTGCGCAAGGGTAATGTCCGCCTCTCTGAATGCTGCGACAAGGTAACTCAGAAAGGTGTCACTGTTTTTATCATTGCTATCCAAAGATAACCAGGCGAGCTTTTCTTCCTTTCGGGAACACCAATCCGCAACCAAGTTTGATTTACCAAAACCTGCAGGAGCGGACACAAGCGTAAGTTTCGTATTGGTAATTTGCTCTAGTGTTTCCGATAGAGCCTGTCTCACCACATAGGTTGATTTCGGCTCAGGAATATGAAGTTTCGTTTTAATGATCATTCACGTGCTCTGGTACATGATTCTCGCCCTTTCCAAGTCTGAAAAGAGGTTGGAAGCACTATATACAATAGTAAAAACCAGAGTATCAAGGCAACTCCGAACAGGCTAGAGAAGATTTCATAAGATTCAAACAAGGTACACAGCCCCAAAAAAGTCGTAACATAGCCAAATCGTTTGGTTGCCGTTGATATCCCTTTTTGATGAGGAACCATATAGGAAATTAGACCCACCCAGATAGCGCCAATTAGCTCGTTGCCTCCACCAACACTCTCGTGAATCAAGCTTCCTGTTATCCATATTTTTACCGCAAGTTCTCGATTGTTTTGATAGAGAACTGCAACGCTATTGATAAGCTCAACCGCAAGTCCACCACTGAACAACATGTAACCTGACCAAATGCTTCCCATCACTAGAAAACCAGTCGCGGTTTGCGGTGTCTTTCGCTTAGCTGCAAAAAACAAGGTAACGGTCAGATGGAGCAGTGACAAACCGTAAATTAGGTAAATAATTATATTCCAGCTCAGGAAATAATGGATATCTGTCAGTAGCATATCCAGTATTTGGCCATGAGTGAGCTGCTCATCCTGCAAGTATTGAAACTTACTGATTAACAACACCAATCCATAAACAAAACAGAAAACGTTGACAAAAAGTGCGGCTCTAGCCTTGTTTATTGAGTTCATATCAGTGATTCCTGAGTACACAAAACAATGGATCACGCTACCAATCGCAATAGGAAACATAATCACCACTTATGGTGATTTAATGGCTAAGATTTCTATGTAAGCTTTCGTTACTAAATTCAATTGCGGAGGAAAAAAGTGAAGAGTAAAACAAGAAAAGTTCTGGTCGCAGGAGCAACTGGATACCTCGGCCATCATATTGTTAACGAATTAATAAACTCAGGTGAAGACGTTTTTGCTTTAGCAAGAAATGCTGAAAAGCTAAGGCAAACAGGGCTTAGTGATACACAAATTAAAATAGCGGAGGTTACTAGCCCTGAGAGCCTAAAGGGGTGTTGTGAAAACGTAGATATTGTTATTTCATGTGTTGGTATCACAAGGCAAAAAGATGGCTTCAATTACATGGATGTCGATTATCAAGGCAACTGCAACTTACTAGAAGAAGCGCTGCGGGCCGGAGTAGAGAAATTTATCTATATTTCGGCATTCAAAGCGCCAGAGTACCGATATGTTCGTTTGCTCAATGCCAAAGAGACGTTTGCTGACAAGTTGCTCTCCACAAAACATTTAATCCCGTGTGTGATAAGACCGAACGGATTTTTTTCTGATCTGGAAGCGTATTACAAAATGGCACAATCGGGTCGAGCGTATGTATTTGGAGTCGGAGAAACGAAACTAAACCCTATCCATGGTGAAGATCTTGCGGATTTTTGCGTAAAAGCCATCGACAGGAATGATCGTGAGTTAAGTGTAGGCGGGCCCGAGATGTTATCTATAGGCCAGATAGCAGAGTTAGCATTTGAATCTCAGAACCGAAGCGTAAAAGTGACAAACTTGCCAGACTGGGTACGAAGAACAGCTTTGTTTATTGCGACTTCTCTACCTGAGCGCATAGGAGGAGCCGCAGAGTTTTTTCTTACTGTCAGTGCAAGAGATATGATAGCCCCCCCGCATGGGGATAGAAAACTGGCCGACCACTTTCGAAAACTCTACCTCTTAGATCAGTGATATCAACAACGACACAAGACAATGCAGGCAACAAGATGAACTACTTAAAATTGAACAAAAAGGCATGGGACTCCAGAACTGAAGTCCACATAAAGTCAAAATTTTACGATGTTGAGTCATTCAAAAGAGGAAAATGTTCGCTCAACCCACTCGAGCTCACTTTGCTGGGAGATATAAAAGGCAAGTCGCTCCTCCATCTTCAGTGTCATTTTGGTCAGGATACTTTGTCCTTAGCTCGTTTGGGAGCCGAAGTGACAGGTGTGGATCTTTCCAGTAAAGCAATAGCCACTGCGAACCAGTTGAAAACATCGTTGGGGTTAGAAGCGACCTTTATTGAGAGTGATGTGGTGCAGTTCGGCGACACCAACGACAAGCAATTTGACATCGTATTTACGTCATACGGTGTACTTTGCTGGTTGTCTGATTTGTCTAATTGGGCTAAGACCATAGCCAGATCACTAAACACTGGAGGTCAATTCCACCTGGTCGAGTTTCATTCGTTCAACGATTTGCTAAATGGATATTCCTACTTTCCAAAAAATACACCTGATATTGATGAAGAGGGCACATACACTGAAAACTGCGATGGTACGACATCAACTATGGCGACGTGGTCCCACTCGCTTAGTGAGGTTGTCAGCGCTCTATTAGCAGAAGGGTTAACCATTGAAGGACTCACTGAATCTCCCTATAGCCCTTATGACTGTTTTGATGGACTAGAATATGTTCCTGGCGCCGGGTATCAGATGCTGCACAAAAATCAACAAGTACCTCTTATTTATTCTATTTCTGCCCGTAAAAACTTTTAGTATGCAGTTGTTGTCATCGCCGTGAAAGGGAAGCCGTTGTAGCCATCGATCTTTTCATCATCATTTAATACCCAAGAAACAATATGAGAAGCTATCAGTAGCTCAGGCAGCGCGACTTTCGTAACGGGACAAGTATTTTGTCCCATATCTCGAGCACTTCATCTCTAAATGCTCCTTGCCCAATACGTGCGTTGGTTCTTTGTCTAACAGCCTGTTGGACATTCGATGAAGCAGGCAATTTCCTAATTGTGCAGCAGTTGTTGCACAAATAGATCTCATGCTGGTTTCATGCGCTCTAAGCACGTCTTATTACAAAAATAGCAAGCGTTTACCAGCAAGTTATCGACTAAGCGTTTGCGTGAAAACTGATCTCGTTGAGGCCGAAGACATTGGGGTACGGTTGCTGTGAAATCACAGCAGTTACAATACGAGTTAGAGTCTCGAGCGAAGATATCTGCCTCTTATGTGCCGTAATGAAATCTCAGTTGCGCTATCAGAATTGTTTCATCTTGATACCGATAAATAATTCGATGTTCATCGTTGATGCGGCGAGACCAATAACCGGATAAGCCATGCTTTAGTGGCTCAGGTTTACCAATACCGTCATATGGTTCACGCTGTATATCTTTGATGAGGATATTGATTCGCTTGAGAATTTTTTTGTCGGTCTTTTGCCAATACAAATAATCTTCCCAAGCATTGGTTGAGAAAGTTAACTTCATTCGAGCAACTCTCTTTCTTGTCCTTTACCAGACTCTAGTTCTGCGACGGACTCGAGTAATCGGCGAGCGTTGGTAGGGGCACGCAAGAGGTATGTCGTTTCTTGCATTGCTTCGTAGTCCTCTAATGAAATCATCACTACAGGTGCTTCGCTCTTGCGTGTGATGATGACAGGGGCATGGTCATTGCAGACTTTTTGCATTGTAGATGCAAGATTTGCTCTGGCTGCTGTGTAGCTAATGGCGTCCATTTATCACTCCAAACTGCTCATGTACGTAATTAGGTACACATTGTGGCGACACATAACAAATTGCTCAAGTAGGCAGCTAACCTTTGGTGGTTTTGGTTTGGTGGTTATTGATGTGTATAAGTAACACCTTTGATCATCGCGAGCCTAGAAAAGAAGAAAGCGTAGGTGTAGCGGCGATTTACTACGCTTTTATAAATAAATGCGATACTTGATCTGCATCATATATCAATCGCTTATGTGTAACGTAACATCACTGCCTTAAATCAACGGATATACAAAGCACCGAACGATATAATAATAAGTTCCGAAGAAGCAGAGAGACCGGTTAATAGTGAACGACAGACAGCTCAACAAGGACTATCCAGAGTCAGCAAACTTAATATCAACCACCGACCCTAAAAGCTACATAACTTATGCGAACGAGGAGTTTTGCGCTATAGCTGGATATGATGAAAAGGAGCTGATTGCCAAACCTCACAATATGGTACGCCACAAAGACATGCCAAAAGCGGCATTTAGGCAAATGTGGGACTATCTTCAATCTGGAAAAAGCTGGATGGGATTAGTTAAAAATCAATGTAAGGGAGAAAAACACTATTGGGTATCTGCTTTTGTTACCCCTATTACAGGTGTAGATGGTTCTACGATAGAGTATCAATCTGTTCGGACTAAGCCAACCGACTCGCAGATTGACCGAGCAAGCAAACTCTATAAAAAAATGAGTTCTGTTGACACATGCAGAGCTAAGCCTCGAGTTGCGTTTCACAGTATTGCAGCGATCTTTAGCACCATTCTCGCTACTATTTCTATAGCATCAGCGATGACTCAACCGACTATCCCTGCTGTTGCGATAGCGCTTATCAGCACTCTTTTAATGTTGTTGATGTTTATACAGAGACGCCGCTTTGAAATTGCTAAAGACTTAGCAAAATCAATCTATGATAACCCTTTGATGGAAAAGCTATACACAAATCACTTTGATGATTATTCGCGCCTTGAATTAGCATTAATGATGAAAAGTACTGAACTTCGCGCGGTCTGTGCCAGAGCAACAGAAACTTCAGGTCATATCCTGCTATCTGCTGAAGATGAGTTCGGCACCATTCAAGCCATGGGGCAAAGCCTCGATCGCCAGTGCAATGAAACTGAACAAGTAGCTGCTGCTATTGCAGAGCTCAGCTACTCGATTGAAGATGTGGCTAGGTCAGCGGCCAATTCATCCAAACTAGCCGAGGAAGCAGACAAAAAGTCAAACGAAGGACTTAGAAGTATCAAGAATACCATTACTGAGATCAACTCCTTAACCCATGAACTTACCCATACCCGTTCTATTATCACTCGACTAGCACAAGACAGCCAACAGATTGAAACGATTCTTGATCTAATCACAACTATTGCAGATCAAACCAATCTTCTTGCTCTAAATGCCGCAATTGAGGCTGCCCGTGCTGGTGACGCTGGCCGTAGTTTCGCCGTTGTTGCAGGTGAGGTACGGAACCTAGCTTCAAAAACAGCTGCCTCTGCGAATGAAATTCACTCTATGATTGCTCAGCTTCAGCGAACAGCAAACAGTGCCGTTAGTTCAATGACGAAAGGAGGTGAGTTATCTATTCGATGCAATATGCGAGCGAATGAGACTGGTAATATTCTGCAAGCTATTTCCGATAAGCTGAGCATGGTTACGGACAGTAGTATACAAATCGCTACAGCGATTGACCAACAAGCGACAGTAACTCAGGAAGTAAATCGTAATGTTTCAAACATCAAAGCACTAGCGAACGAAACTTCGACTACCTCTCAAACATCAATCGAACGTACGAGCGTATTGGTTGAACGAATCGAAGCATTACAACGTTTGATGAAACAATTTCAGTGATACAACGTCGTACGGCTAATGCCTTCTTCATTTAATAAGCCGAAGATACGAACCTGCACTATGTCGGAATGACGAGAGCTGAGTTATGCTGCGTTTTTATTCGTGCATCATCGTTTAAAAACGCAAAAGGAAACGATGTCGATTCAAGGCCTTCTTATTTTCTAGGTTTACCTGAAGTGCCCCTTTGCTTGTTATCAGCACAATGATGGGGGGCCGCCCGCTAAAGCCGAGAATCGGCCTAACAAAGTGTCCGGATTTAGTTGACCACTACAGTCCAACGTTTTACTTCTGGTTCGTTACTCATAATGATTCCTAATATCATGTCCAATTCTTCTCTGGGTCATTACACGTATTGGTTGAACTCATACAAATATGTTAGCCCTTTCATGTAAGCACATTACTAGTATTGCGAAAAGTAAGTCAAATGGCGCTTAGGTGAAGTGTGTGTTCATTCGCTCGAAAATTGCAATGGGGCCAGAAGTGCTCATAGTGATTTTTTCAACAGGCTGTGCAAAATTAGCAAGCGTTCACCAGCAAATTATTGACTAAGCGTTTGCGTGAAAACTGATCTCGTTGAGGCCGAAGACATTGGGGTACGGTTACTGTGAAATCACAGCAGTTACAATACGAGTTAGAGTCTCGAGCGAAGATATCTGCCTCTTATGTGCCGTAATGAAATCTCAGTTGTGCTATCAGAATTGTTTCATCTTGATACCGATAAATAATTCGATGTTCATCGTTGATGCGGCGAGACCAATAACCGGATAAGCCATGCTTTAGTGGCTCAGGTTTACCGATACCGTCATATGGTTCACGTTGTATATCTTTGATGAGGATATTAATTCGCTTGAGAATTTTTTTGTCGGTCTTTTGCCAATACAAATAATCTTCCCAAGCATTGGTTGAGAAAGTTAACTTCATTCGAGCAACTCTCTTTCTTGTCCTTTACCAGATTCTAGTTCTGCGACGGATTCGAGTAATCGGCGAGCGTTGGTAGGGGCACGCAAGAGGTATGTCGTTTCTTGCATTGCTTCGTAGTCCTCTAATGAAATCATCACTACAGGTGCTTCGCTCTTGCGTGTGATGATGACAGGGGCATGGTCATTGCAGACTTTTTGCATTGTAGATGCAAGGTTTGCTCTGGCTGCTGTGTAACTAATGGCGTCCATTTATCGCTCCAAACTGTTCATGTACGTAATTAGGTACATATTGTGGCGGCACATAACAAATTGCTCAAGTAGGCAGCTAACCTTTGGCAGTTTTGGTTTGGTGGTTATTGACATCCTGCTCGGATAAACATAGACAAATGTGTTCATGCGACTAATTTGCACTCCGTTAATGTCTCGTTTCCGAGCGTGTAACTAGAGCCTAAGTCGGTCAGTTCGTGCTTTCAAAATTTCACGTACCTTTTTATAAAGTGTGAAAAGACTTATATCAGTGTCTTCATTTCTTGCAAGCACGTTTCTCGCGGCATTGTACTCACTCGTTTGCTGATAATGCTGTCTGAACCGTACTTCTTCATCCAGTTGTAGAGGCTATTGGTGGAGACCCCAAGGAGCTTTGACACGCTTGCTACAGTGCAGTCTTGTTCGGTGACTTGCTTAACGGCTTGGATTTTAAATTTATCGGTCAACTGCTTGTTCATTTGTCCTCCTGTGGACTACTAATAGTAAATCAAATTAGTGGCTACAGGAGGCTGGCCGATTCAGAGTGACTTACCCGAGTAACTATTACGGGAGTTGGATCTGGTTCCAGATTGGTGTGTTTTCAGGCTTTTCTGTCTTGTTATGCAATTTCACAGGATTGCGCAACCTCACTCAAGTGAAGTTAATTTTCGCTAAGCTCGCCAAGTTGCTCATGGACTGACTCAATAGCCCTCAGCCTTTCAATTATAGATTCATTTGCTGATAGTACCTGGTTGATCAGGAGGTTTAGGGTGCTCATTACACTACTGTAGGAATCAAAGCTTGATGTGCTGTACACGTTACACTCAATTTTCCACTTTACCCGCTTTTCGAGAGCGGCAGCAGTAGGGTCAGCTATTAACAGCGTTGAGGCTCCACATTTATTCGCTAGATCGATGATATCACTAAGAATACGGGTTCTTCTTCGAAAGCCAAATACGATCAATAAATCTTCACTACTGAGATCAAATAGCTCTTCAGCAATGGTTTGATGGGAGCTAGGATGAATCGTAACGCCATCTCTAAGAAGAGATAGTTGCCGTTGAAAATACTCAGCGAAAAAGTGGTTGTTTCTATAACCCACCAACATTACACGCTTATGGTTAACAATCGCGTTTACTATTGAACGCAGGGTTGCCCCTTCAATACCTTCTAAAGAACGCTGTATGTTGGTCTGTTCCCGGTTTATATGATCAGAGATAACCTGGCTAGTACTGGAGTTGCTTTTAGCCGGCGGGGTGTTGGTCTGGTAAAGAGGAGTGCCCCACTTTTTGGCTTCCCTGGCCTGCCGTTTTGCATCATTAAAGTCTTTATAGCCTAGTCGGCTGAAGAAACGAGATGCAGCCGCTCTTGATGTTTCAGCCAGTTCACACAGCTCTGTTGCAGAATAGTCTGTAATGTGCCCAGGGAAAGTTAGGAGAAAATCGGCAAGTAGCTTTTCTGAAGGCGGCATACTTTCATAATGCTCCCGAATTCTGGCATCAAGTAGGTTCTGCTCGTTTATCTTGTTCATGATATCCCCTGTCATATCGAAAATAAATTTTCAGAATGCATGTTATATGAAAAATAATTTTCAAAAAACCCTTGACCGACTGAAAATCAAATTTTAATATTTTGAAAGTTGATATTGCATTTTCAGTGGCTAACTTAAAAGGAAAGGAAATGACCCGAACAGATGTCGTTCTCACATCGGTAGAAGTAGGTAGATTCGGCGTGTTTGTGCAGAATGTTTCTGGCCGGCTGAACCGTATTGTAGAAGTTACCTGTGCGCTTTTAGTTGGGCTGATGGTTTTGGTTGTATGGCTGGGGATTGTCGACAGGTACTTTGTCGGTGCCAATATCACCTGGACAGAAGAGTTTGCCAGATATGTGATGATTTGGTCGGCGCTCCTTGCTGTGTCATGTGGTGCAAGAAAGAGGGAGCATATTGGTTTTAACTTGTTGGTTGATAAGTTACCAGAAAGGTTAAGACAGCTGCTTGCCATTGTTGTTGACATTATCTCAATCCTCTTTTTTGTTTATCTGGTGGTTTATGGATTGAGAATGACGATCGATGGCGCCCACCAGTACGCCAATATATTTGGCATAACCATGATGATTCCTTTTGCTGCGGTACCGGTGTCCGCTTTCCTAACAGTGATTCAGATTCTGTTTACTTCTCCTCTGTTATCCCTGTTTCCTAAATACCTGCCTGTGGGGAACAACAAATGATCCTGACCGTTACTGTTTGCTTTTTTCTATTGATGCTTTTAGGTATGCCCATTGGATATGTGTTAGGTATCGCCGGCGTTGTCGGCTTATACAATATTGGGGGCGACTATATGATGGTGATGGGCGCCAAACGTTTCTTCGAGGGTTTGGACCTGTTCACTTTCATGGCGATGCCGTTCTTTATTCTGGCCGGGGAGATTATGAACCGCTCGGGTATTACGGTGCGTTTAATCCAGTTTGCTGAGGCTTTGGTGGGCTATTTCCGCGGAGGGTTAGCCCAGTCGAACATGCTTGCATCGGTGATGTTTGCCGGTATGACCGGAGCTGCTGTGTCTGATGCCGCTGCCTTTGGTAATACACTTGTTCCAGCTATGGTGAAAAAGGGCTATACCCGTCCATTTGCTTGTGCTGTAACGGCGGCTGGCTCAATCATCGGACCAACGATACCACCTTCAAACCTTATGGTGATATATGGTTCGTTAATGGGTGTTTCGATCTCAGGTTTGTTTGCCGCAGGGATCATTCCCGGGATCCTGATTGCCGTAACCTGTATGGCGTTAATAGCAGCATTTGGTCGCAGGTGGATGCTGCCGGCCGGTGAAAATAAGCCCAGTTTACTGTTTATACTGAAAACATTCCGTTCAAGCTTGCTCGCTATATTTATGCCTGTATTCATCTTGGGCAGTATCCTTGTCGGCATAGTAACCCCAACGGAAGCTGCCGCTGCAGCTGTGTTCTACGCGCTGTTTATTGGTACAGTTATTTATCGCTGTATTAGCCTTAATGACATCTTAGAGATGCTTATCCGCACCGCAAAGATCACTGGTGTTGTGTTCCTGATTATTGCATCGGCGTCCATTGTTGGATGGTGGATGACATTCAACCAGATCCCACAAATGATTGCAGAAAGCTTTCTAGGTTTTTCCCAAGATCCTGCGATTATCACCTTGATGATACTACTGCTGCTGATTGGTATTGGGATGTTTATGGATATTAACGCGGTGTTGATTATCCTGGCTCCTGTTCTTGTTCCGCTTACCAATGCAATCGGTATGGACCCTATTCATGCCGGCATCATGATTATTCTAGCTCTTAACATTTCTCTGATGACCCCGCCAGTGGGCGCTTGCTTATTCGTGCTTTCTTCTGTGACAGGAGAGAAAGTAGAAAAAATCACCTATTCACTGTGGCCATTCCTGCTAATCCAGTTCGCTGTTTTAGTACTTATTGCGTTTTGGAGTGACCTTACATTGTTTATACCTCGTCAGTTCGGATTCTAAGGGAGACATCCATGAAATTAATTAAACGGACATTAAAAACTGCGGCACTTAGCCTGATTGCAACTAGCTGTATTATCAGCCCCGTTATGGCTGCAAAAACGTTGAAACTGCACCACCTGAACAATAATGACCCATTCGACAACCCAACAGGTGCGATGGCTACAGTATTCAAGAGCCTCGTTGAATCCGGTACCAATGGTGAGGTGCAGGTGCAACTATTCCCAAACTCACAGCTTGGTAAAGACAGTGAAGTTATCTTCCAGGTAAAAGCTGGCGTAATTCAGTCTGGTATTCATTCTGTTGGTGGTCTGGCAGCTGCCTATCCGCTGATCGGTGTGCTTGATGTTCCATTTGCATATCCAAACATCAGTACCACATATAAGGTATTCGATGGCGAGTTCGGTAAAAAACTTGGGGCAGATATTCAGGATAAAGCGGGCCTGCAGGTGCTTGGTTTTGGTGATTCTGGCGGCTTCTTTGCGTTAACGAACTCTAAGAAAGAGATTCACTCTCCTGAGGATATGAAAGGACTGAAAATCCGCACCATGGGACTGGAGTCTCACAAAGCAGTTATCCAATCCCTGGGTGGCCAGCCTGCAGCTATTGCATGGTCTGAGGTTTACACGGCATTGCAGACCGGCGTAGCGGATGGACAGATGAACCCAGTGCCGATTATCTCATTTGCGAAATTTGCTGAAGTACAGGAATACCTTACCCTGACTGGTCATCTATTTACCCCTTATGTGTGGACTATCAACCCGGACTTCTACGCCTCGCTAAGTGAAGAAGAGAAGAGCGTTGTTAACTATGCAGCCCGTTCAGCTATTGTTGCTGGTCGAGGTATAGCCCGAGCTATCGAAGCCTCCGACAGAGGCCTAGAGCTGCTTAAGAAAACGATGAAGGTGTATACACCTACAGCAGCAGAGCGCCAGGCATTTAAAGATATGTCCCAGCCGGTAGTGAAGAAGGTGATTACAGAGAAATACGGCAGTGAAGGTGAGGAAATGATGAACGCATTCCTTGCTGCAATTGAAGAATCTTAATCATTTTTATGGGGTGGTATCTACCGCCCCTTCGGAGATAACAATATATGAATTATTCTATCACTCCTGGATTTCGGTTGGTCGGTAACCCTTCCTGCAATGCTCCGAAAGCTCTGGGTGACCAGCACCAAAAAATACTCAACCCAGCTGGTTTCAAGGCTGCGTTTAATGATATCTCGCAGTGGCCAGGCTATACACCAACAGTGCTGGAGACGTTAGACAATGCAGCCAAAGCGATCAATGTCGCGGGTATTTTCTATAAAAATGAATCCACCCGGTTTGGATTAGGCAGCTTTAAGGCACTTGGCGGTGCTTATGCTGTAGCAAATCTGCTCAAACGAATTGTACAGTCGTCGGGGGGAGGGGATGACGTTAGTGATCAGGATTTACGTTCTGGGAAATATCGCAAAGTTATTGAAAATGTCACCATTACCTGTGCCACTGATGGTAACCATGGACGTTCTGTCGCCTGGGGATGTCAGCAGTATGGTTGCCAATGCGTTATCTATATCCACGAAACTGTGAGTGTAGGAAGGAAGAAGGCGATTGAAGCTTATGGTGCCAGTGTTATCCGCGTCCCAGGTAATTATGATGATGCCGTGCGTCAGGCCGACCTAGATGCTAAAGAACTCGGCAGATATGTGGTTTCTGATACTTCCTATGAAGGCTATATGGATGTGCCTAGGGACGTGATGCAGGGTTACACCGTGATGGCTGATGAGGCTTTCTCGCAGATGCCGGAAGGTACCGTTCCAAGTCATATTTTTGTCCAGGGTGGCGTAGGCGGCCTCGCTGCAGCCGTCGTTGCACAGGCATGGCAACGTTATGGCGCGCAGCGCCCTATTTGTGTTGTGGTGGAGCCAGAAAAAGCCGACTGTCTGTTCAAAAGTGCCAAAGCTGGACGTCCGGTAGCGGTGGATGGAGAGCTGGATACATTAATGGCTGGCTTGGCGTGTGGCGAAGTGTCGCTGCTGGCTTGGGATATCCTTTCCGTAGGTGCAAGCCACTTTATGACGGTAACTGATGAGTCTGCTATTGACTGTATGCGCTTGTTGGCCGGCAGCGATTTATGCTCCACTCATACGATTATCGCGGGTGAATCGGCAGTGGCGGGGCTCAGTGGATTGCTACTGGCGGCTGGCGATAACGAGGCTAGGGCGGCATTAAGGCTGGATGAGAACAGTAACGTTCTACTCATCGGAAGCGAAGGCGCAACGGATCCACAGCTATACAAAGAGTTAGTCACAGATTTTATGGAAAGTGGAGAGGTGGTTTGATGGCCGAGGAAAGCACAGCGCCTCTATCTGTCAACGCCGAGCGCTTACTGGGCCGTCTGGAAATGCTTGGCGAAATTGGAGCTCTGGATGGCGGTGGGGTATCACGGTTGGCTCTTACCGATTCGGACAAGATGGGGCGTGATCTAGTGGTAAGCTGGATGAAAGAGCTGGGTCTCGACATTGCAATCGATCCTATAGGCAATGTTGTCGCTACCCTTAAAGGCCAGGCCGAAAAGCCCGCCGTGATGATGGGCTCGCATATCGATACGGTAACGACTGCCGGCCTATTTGACGGTAACCTTGGTGTTCTGGCTGGAATAGAGGTAATAGAAACTATTATTGACTCCGGTATTAAACCGGTTTTTCCGCTGTGTGTAGCGTTTTTTACCAATGAAGAAGGCTCACGATTTGCGCCAGATATGATGGGCAGTGCGGTTTTTACCAAGAGCTTGCCACTTGAAACCGCCCTTGCGACTATAGGTATTGACGGGGTGAGTGTCGGTGAGGAGTTGTCACGTATCGGCTACCAGGGGGTAGATACATTTCCGTGTGTTAAGGATGCCGTCGCTGCTTACATTGAACTGCATGTTGAACAAGGCCCTGTCCTGGATGAGGAAGCGTTAGATATTGGCGTTGTAGAGGGTGTGCAGGGAATATCCTGGTCTGAATATACTTTTCATGGCACCTCTAACCATGCCGGTACGACGCCGATGTCATACCGCCATGATGCGGGGCTAGCGGCTGCAAGCGTCATATCCTATGTCCATCAGTTATCCGGATCCATGTCTCCTAATCAACTGGCGACGGTGGGCTCTGTAGAATTTAGGCCAAACTTAGTTAATGTTATCCCAAATTACGCCAGATTCACGGTTGATCTGAGAAACAGTGATGAGCTAGAGCTGCAATGTGCTGAAGCAAAGCTTGAAGCCTTCATCGCTTCCCTGGCGGATAGGCATGGCATCCGCGTTGAGAAAAAGATACTTGCCCGTTTTGCTCCTGTTGTCTTTGACACTGAGATGATCGGACATATTGAACGTCACGCGCAAAACAGTGGCATGTCGACAAAGCGCATGTTTTCCGGTGCAGGGCACGATGCGCAGATGTTTGCGCCCCTTTGTCCAACGGCGATGATATTTGTCCCAAGCCAGGATGGTATCAGCCATAACATCCATGAATACACCCACCCAGATCAGGTGGCTAATGGAGCAAATGTATTGCTCAAGACCATATTAGAACTTTGCATGTGAAAAAGGAGTTGTTTACATGTCTAGAATACTCACGGTTGGAGTAGCCCAACTGGGGCCTATCACCCGCAATGAAACCAAAAGTGAAGTTGTTACTCGCCTTATCCGTTTGCTTACACAAGCCCACCGGAAAGGGTGTACATTTGTTGCTTTTCCTGAACTTGCTTTAACCACTTTTTTCCCGCGCTGGTTCTTTGAAGACGAAGGTGAGCTTGCCCAGTTTTACGAAAAGGAGATGCCGAATGATGATACCAAGCCGTTGTTTGATAAAGCGGCTGAATTAGGGATCGGCTTTTATTTGGGCTATGCAGAGATAGTTCTGGACGGGAAAGGTCCCAGTCAACGCTTTAATACTTCTATCTTGGTGGATGACAAAGGAATGATTGTCGGCAAGTACCGTAAGATCCACCTGCCGGGCCATCATGATAATGAATCGTGGCGTCCTTTTCAGCATCTGGAGAAGCGTTATTTTGAGCGCGGCGACCTTGGCTTCGGTACCTGGGACTTTATGGGGGGTAAGGTAGGTATGGCGCTGTGTAATGATCGCCGCTGGCCGGAAACCTACCGGGTTATGGCTCTCAAGGGGGCTGAGATGATTGTTCTGGGTTACAACACTCCTATGCATTACCCACCCGTTCCGCAACATGACCATCTGCAGGGTTTCCATAATCATGTCGTTATGCAGTCAGCGGCGTACCAGAACGGTTGCTGGGTCATTGCCTGTGCCAAAGCGGGCAATGAAGAGGGCTGTGAACTGTTAGGCCAGAGCTGTATTATCGCGCCAACAGGAGAAATCGTTGCCCTGGCATCAACGGTGGATGATGAGCTGATTGTTGCTGATTGTGACTTCGAGCGTACCCGGGAAATCAAAGAGCATATCTTCAATTTTGATTTACACCGTAGCCCAGAGGAGTATGAAATAATCAGTAGGGCTGTCGGAGAAAAGTAGTAGCGATATCCCAGTATAAGGAAATGTGCATGAAAGGGTTGAGTATTTATCGGCATTCTGGCTTTTTCACTTACCCATAGCCCAAAAACAAACACTCGAAAATGGCAATACCCCCTCCTACTTATGAACCAAAGTAGGAGGGGGTAGTCAGATACTATTGTCTAGCAACTTCCACCAACGGCATCTTACCCTTAAGTGCCTATTGCCATTTTGGGTGAGATAAGGAACATCATCCTGTAGTGGTTGGGAGTCTTTAAATGGAAAAGCTATCTATGAACAAGAAACGGCAGTCAGAAAAAGAACTAGTCGCGGGGATGACATCCTATACTGCACATGCTGATGAGCTGGCTGCGGCAAAATTGGATGAAATGGGCATTGAACCCTGTGAAAGTGATTACAAAGCCGCATTGAAGCGAATTGAATCTCTGTTTGATGTAGCCGAACCAGGCACTCCCGAAGGTGACGAACTTGAAAGACTAGCTGCATTGGTTGAAGAGTATGAGGAAAGACACTTCCCTATTTGAAAACTGCAACGCATTTTTGCCCCATTATCAGTTTCGCCCAACAAAACCCAGCTCGTAGACAATCGAAGTTTGGCCAAATTCTGTTCATGTGACCGTGGCTATATTTATGTATGATAAGTGAGTTTTTATATTGAGGTGGTGAAGTCGCTTACGGACAAGAGCGCCTTAGTGCGACTGCTCTAAAACACTTTTTCCCCATAACTTGTTGTATCGGCAATTGAGCGAATAATAGTATTCTGATTTTGATATTCTGTGACACGATTTAGGAGATATGCGCCTCAACATATTTATGGGATCTGACAGATGAAAAGTGCAGTGCTATGCTTGAATAATTTATCACACAGAGATCCAAATATGAAGATGCGCTTATTGTTGACACTGCTGCTTTTCAATCAGATGGCTTACAGTACCGAATACAAAGTCGTCGGTGATAACTTAGATAACTTCGGAGTTGGTGACATACAGATTGGTAAGCCGTTACCCAATCACTACTTTGATAAGGAGAGTCGCCATATGGATGGCATCGCTTTCATTATTGGAGAACAATTTTGTACCAACCCATTTAAAGACCGCATTAACAATCAAAATAAGGCAGAGGTAACCGCGGTCACGAATTGGTTAAGACTCACTCAGAAACAGGGGTATAATCATTCCTACGAGGTTGATAAGTCCGTCCCTTTTAAAGAACCTTTGTACAAAAGAATGCTGATTCAAGAATCTTTTCTTAACCATAATGTAAGGCATATTGAGGTTTATTATCATGACACCACAAAAGCCGTGATAGGCTTATCCGCTACCGTACAATATTCCTACTCGGTAGATGACGTCAGTCAAGCTTTAGTTAAGAGATTCGGCAACCCCAAACAGACCCTACAAACAAAGAGAAATAAAAGTTTCTATTTTTATGATTTCCCATCTTTCTCTACTCAAAAGGACAAGATTGAGAAAGGCAATAGACCCATCGTATTTCCAATGTACTGGGATCAAAAGTCGGACAAAGTCGACCGTAATTTTCTCATATCGTTGTATAGAAATGACGACTCCATCACCTCAGTTCAGTATTGGGCATTTCATGGCGTGAAGGAGGTTTACAACGTTTCAGAGGCGAATATCGCCTTATGCAAATCAAGGCTTGAAAACATCGTGGGTCAATCGGTTGGGTTAGAGCTGTAACCCCTTAGAGCCTGAGAGATTTCTACTTCTTGGCACCTAAATTTTACCACAGCCATCGCTTTGAAACCTCCTATAGCTAAGTTCAGTTCCTTGATTCTAAATGAGTAAGCTTCTTGATCTGCTCCAGCCAACTGGACGCTTCACTAAGCGATTTGCTCACCAAAAGTTATCCGTGTGTATCTAACTTGAATTATTAACCTAAGAAACTTTTGTCCAACTCTGTGCTGCCTGGGTAGGTCGAAGTAACGCAGATCTGCCCCTTTATCAGCTAGGTAAATACTCTCCAAAATCCTATCGATACAAATTTACCCTATCTAAAGTTATCCGAGTGATTTTAGGAGTCAGCCTAAGTATAAAGAAATTTAAGATTGATTCAAAACGCTCGGCACCATTACTTCAAGTTGAATGGGTAAAAGTTATATATATCATAACATTATGGCATGAGTGTTGCCTTGTTGTTGTTTTTACCATCTTGAGAACTCAATAATGAAGGTATATGAGAAAACCATACTCGCAACACTGATATGTGCACCATTAATGGTGAACGCTGCACCTTTACTGATCAAAGATGCCTCTTTGGTTATCACGATGCAATCGACAGATAAAGACCTGACAGGAAGACTCTATGAGCAGGACATTCTGATAGATGACGGTCAAATCGTCGCTATTGGAGAAAATCTGTCTAATCAAAATGCAAAAGTCATTGATGCCAGTGGAAAAATAGTGATGCCAGGGCTTATCGATGTCCATAACCATTTATGGCAATCTACCATCAGAGGATGTGGTATAGACAAAAATGTGAAAGATTGGTTGCCTCCTTGTGTCTATAACATCTCGTTTAATTACCAGCAAGCGTATGATGCTGTGACTTTGAGTACTTTAGATCTTATTAACACTGGCGTAACGACAGTGGTTGATTGGTCACATGCTTACAGTGCCAAGTTTGTTGAGGGCAATGTACAGGCATTGCAGGATTCGGGGATGCGCTATGTCTATACCTACAACCTGAACCCACTGACTAACGCTCATGCTAAAGTGACGAAAGCACAGATTGACAAAGATGTACTTGGTACATTACATCTGGCTTCGCACCCAGCCGTTTTTATGCAGGACCAAGTGCAGAATGCGGTAGATATGGCGAAGGAAATGAAGACCACACTCAACTTACATTATGCCGAAAATAAGAAAGATCGCTTAGATGAGCAGACAGAGACTATACGCAATACCAGCGCAACGGATGTGCGGTTAGTTCTTAATCATGTTGTTGATGTCAATGATGATGAAATTGACATGATGGCGAAAAGTCGGGCTAAGGTAACTTACAATGCATTGAGTAACATGCGATTAGCCTCGGGCGTCGCGCCTGTTGAAAAAATGTACAAGGCGGGGATTGATATTGGCATGGGGTTAGATGGTGGGACATCTGATAACTCAAACTACTTCGCACTGATGAAAGCCGCTATCGGTCTGCAGCGTGCCTATCATCAAGATCCATCGGTGTTCCCGACAGTCGAGGATGTGCTGTATCTTTCAACGATGGGTGGCGCTAAAGTCATTGGAATGGAAGACATGATTGGATCGTTGACGGTAGGGAAAAGGGCTGATTTGATCATCATTGACCCAGCCACGACCAATATGGGGGTTAACCATGATGAATTAGCACAGATTGCATTCAATGCTGAGCCAGTCAATGTTGAGTATGTTGTAGTTGAAGGTCAGATCCTCAAGGATAAAGGGAAGCTACCAATTAGCGATACGGAATTTCACGATCTCTTAGAGCGTAACGAGAAAACGGTCCAGTTACTGAAAACGGGTCGTAACAGCAATAAAAGTTAACAGATAGTTGCTCTGCAAAAAGCGGTTCAGTTGTTGAATCGCTTTTGCCCCAAAACGCGTTTCGAGTATGTGTCCACGCACTTCAATAAGCTGAATTTGACTTAGTTTCTCTTATGCGAGTACAGTTTGTAAGCGGCTGAAGTTTTTAATAACCCAACAATAGAGGTAATGATGGAAAGCTCCGACTGGATAGCCTTACTAGCAGTATTTATCGCATTGTGTTCAGCATGGTTTACCTACAAAACTTGGAGAGAGTCCAAACGAGCAAACATTATTAATGAGATTGCTGTACATCAAAAAGACTATGACCATTTCGTTGAACGTTATCGTGATGAGTTCACTAATTTCGACAATAATAAAGGCTTAGGTGAGAGCTATGCTGAGGCATGTCGAAAGTCAGCGGCTGATTACCAGCAAGGCTACCGCCATGCAGAAGATAAAATGAAAGAGCTTAGAGCCATGCTTTGAAGTACAAAGTTGCCCAAAGTGGGTATCTCTAATGTTTGTTACAAATCAAGGCAATGGGATGATGATACTTTTTATCATAATGGTGACGGCCAACTGTATAATGTAGTGCTCAGATAATCCACGTAGCAATAGTTAAAAAATGAGAATCTATAAAACACTCTTACTTGCACTCATACTTGCACTTACTGGTTGCGCTTCAGGATCTGCAATATTAGTAGATGAAGCAAGAGAGCCTATCGCGCCAGAAAAAGTACGTCTCTATCTCCAAACGCCAGAGTCATATGAGACAATCGCCTTGGTAAATGCTTCAAGTGACGCTGGTTTTACAAAGCAGGATTCAATTGACTATGCAATTGAGGAGCTGAAAAAACAGGCTGCGAAACTTGGAGCAAATGGGGTCTTACTAGGTGCGACTGGTAGCAATAACTCAGTAATGATAGGTGGACAAGGTACCGACTATCAGTACTTGATACCAATCTCTGAACAAACTGTTAGTGGTCAAGCGATTTACGTTGAAAAGCAATAAATCAACCCACTCAGAACCCCATAGCCAGCGTATTTTACGTTGGCCTTTTATCCTTTTTCGTGGTGAGGGGTAAATGTACCAGAGCTTATTGCTCTCTAACTCATAAGCATTATTTAATAGTTTCAACCTCGGGCGTCGTAACAAGCCTTTGCCCCAAAACGTTTCAGGAGCCACTGTAAAATCCATAGGATGAGCTAATGAGCAACTACCGAGGAATCCTCAGTAGTTGCAGAATTTGCAACAACTCCTACATGTCCCCAATTGTCCACCAGGCTGTTGGACAAAGATCTAGTATCCAATTGTGCAAGAGGGTCTTGCACAATTGCGAATCCATCTGTTTCGTGAATTACTTGTGCCCCATTCCTTGCCAGTAGCGTTCAGCCTCACAAATCACTGTTAGGTGGTTTGACCTACATTTTCTTGTCTGTGTAATGTCTAGTTAGCTAAGGTCTTACCACACAGCACCCCAGAGTTTGGAACACCTATAGTCAATCGCTTTTATATCTCGATTTATGTAGAATAATTTCATACCTTTAGGGAGTGATGATGAATCAAACGCAAGCGAAACAAGTCAAGGATGTTTTAGACAGATTAAGCAAACTAGAGCTTTCAGAAAAGCTAGCAGAAGCTTATCCAAACGTAGCTGATACTGACCAAGCAGTTATCGGTGAACTGTCTATAAACGAGTTTGTAGGTGCTATAGAACGTATCTTAGTTGCTTTTGAACATGCTGATATAAACGGTCAGCTAAAGTTCATGCCGTTTACTTGTAATTTTCAAAATGACTTTGGCAACGGCAACTTGACTCAAGATCTTGCTAACTTGGTTAATCAGATTAACGGTAAAAAGTTTCCTTCTGCTGTACCGAGTATCAATAGGTTGCTTCATTACTTAACTTTGAACGGTTTATATGTTCGTTCATCTGACTTCTATAGTCCGTTAGACCTAGAGGCAGAACAGAATCAAATCGATTCATTAAGAAACTATTTGTCTAGTGTTTCTGGACATCTTAAGCATTCACTAGACGGTATCGAAGAAACGAAAGCTAAGTTAGATAACTTAACCAAGTCTAAATCAGCCGAACTAAACGAGATTACAAGTCTGTTAGAAGCGGCTAGACAGCAAGAATCTGAAATCAACAATATTAACAATAAAGGTTTGCAGATAATCACCCGTGCCGAAGATGGGGTAAAAAGTAATGAGCAAACCAAGCTAGACCTTGACCGACGGATAAGGGAAGCACAGAACTTTCTAAAAGAAAGAGAAGAGAAGCTAGACGAGTTTATAGCCGAACAAGATAAGCGATTCGAAGAAGCGTTTTCTAATACGGAACATCAAAGAGCAGAGTTTGCGAAACATGACTCTGAAATGATGCTTGCTCTAGCCGATATAGAACAAAGACATAAGAGCTACGAAGAGCGAAGCGAGTACCTAAATGATCTGATAGGTCGAGAAGTAGGTGCTTCTTTGTTCGAGACTTTTAAAGCACGTAAAAAAGAACTGAATAGGACTATTTTGATTTGGGGTGGTCTAGTTCCTGTAGCTGCGAGTCTTACTATTTGGTGGATAACTTCTATCTTTAATGGAACGTCTTTAGCTGAACTGACTTGGCAAAGCTTCGCTGTAAACTCATTAAAAATTATCCCTGCTTTGGCGTTTATGTGGTTTGTTATCTCGCAGTATTCGAAAGAAAGAAACTTCCAAGAGGAGTATGCTTTCAAGTCTGCTGTAGCACTGACTGTGAACTCTTACGCAGAACAGTTGAACACTGATGAGAACAAAGACAAGTTGATCATGGAGTCAGTAGACAAGATCTACAGAACACCTATAGATAAGAAGCTTGAACATGCTTTATCTGCTAATACTGTTAAGGAACACACGAGCTTACTAAAGCAAATTGTTAGTGACGTTAAGTCTATGAACCCTTTGTCTAAGTAAGTGATTCGATATGACCTTTCCCCGAGATTAGTACCATCACCTCGATGAAGTTTCTTATCTTCACGCCGCTTGATTGGCATACTCAACTGGCGTCATGTAATTGAGAGAGCTATGAGGCCGAACGTGGTTGTAATGCTCTCTCCATAGATTTATTTCGTAACGTGCCTCATCCAGAGTTCTGAACCAGTGTTGATTGAGACATTCATTTCTGAATTTGCCATTTAAGCTCTCCACAAAAGCGTTTTGAGTTGGTTTACCAGGCTGGATAAAGGCAAGTGTTACCGAGGTGGTCTTAGCCCAAAAGAACATAGCCTTACTGGTGAACTCTGTGCCGTTATCGCAAACAATATTGTTAGGCTTACTGCGCACCTCGATCAGTTGAGTCAAAAATCGAGCAACCTGCTGACCACTGATTGATACGGACACCAGTTGTCCAATGATCTCTCGTGAAAAGTCATCAACGATATTGAGTACGCGAAAACGTCTTCCATTACTCAACTGATCAGATACAAAATCCATCGACCAGCGTTGATTAGCTCGGGTAGGGAGATCCATAACCAATCGAGGGCGATGTAGCTTTTTGCGCTTCTTCGTTCTGACTTGAAGCCTTTCTTCCGTGTATAGACGATAGGTGCGCTTCTTATTCACAACTAGACCTTCCGCTTTTAGTAAGCCATGGAGCATTAGGTAGCCGTAGCGAGAATATTGTGCCGCTAGCTCTTTCAAGCGTTCGCGTAACCCAATATCTGACGGGGTTTTAGGGCAGTATCGAAACGCCGTTCGACTCAAACACGCAAGCTTACAGGCCACTCTCTCACTCAGTCGATGAGTATCAATGAGATATCGGACAACAAGCTTTCGAGAAGATGGCGTTACCACTTTTTTGAGACAACGTCCTTCATCGCTTCAACTTCGAGCAGTTTCTCAGCCAACAATTTCTTGAGCTTATTATTCTCAGACTCGAGTTCCTTGAGCCTTTTTGCTTCGTTCACTTCAAGCCCAGCGTATTTGCTGCGCCAGTTGTAAAACGTGCCAGATGATATTCCCATGTCACGACAAATGTCGTCCACCTTAGCGCCAGCCTCGTGCTGCTTTATCGCCTTAATGATTTGTTCTTCCGTGTATCGTTTTTTCATTTTGAGATCTCCACTGTTTCTAGTGTATTAGAAATCTCATCAAAGTCATGGTGTTAATTTAGGGGGAAAGGTCAAATATACCAGAATGTTAAATATGCCATTGACAGAAGAGGAAAGTGAAGCGCTATCAAAACTTGGTGGTTACGGTATGGACGATACGTATCGTGGCTAAACTTAGATGGGACGGAAACGTCTCCTCTTTTTATTAGTCAGAGTGTCTTGCTCGGGGACAAAAGCGCCTTGGCGCTATGGGTCTAGAACACTGTGGTCGAAACCTGAAGATTTGGCTATGTTTATCCCTGCTGGCAAGCCAAGCGGAAAGACATCCCCCGCAAATTGTAAGCTTAAGCTCTAAGATCAGAAATAGCCGCTAAATCTTGCGGCTATCTACTAAGTATTAGTCCTTAGACTCCATCTTCTCTACATATATGTAGCAAGACGCATCTAAAGCTCATTGCCCAACGTCTTTAACTTTTCTTCAGTTAACTTTTCAAATCTTTTTCTTTTTGTTTCAGCACAGTAGTTGACCATCTCATCAAAATAAGTAACTTGTTTCTTTAAGTTTTGAAACGCAACTATTGCTAAGTGAACTTTACCAGTTCCTTTACTGGTACTTAATTGTGCATATAACAAAGGCGTTTCAGGTATATCAGGTTGATTTTTTATTTTTTTCCAAAGTGTATAGAACCGTGAAGAAGTTAAATTAACGTTAGGGTAATACCGGAGTGGACTGTCACCATTAGCAAAAAGTGTCTTCAAAGAAGAGGGGGAATGCTTTCCATACGCTACATAATGTACCTCACCGAGGTCATTTTTTTCTGATTCATGTATGATGCGCTCACCGTACTTCTGATCCATATTTTCCAAAATTTCACTATCGCTAGTAGTCACATATTCCTTATAAAAGCTTATCGATACAATAGTGTCATTAATTGCCATAGCATTGCTGTTAGCGATATGATGGTCTTTTGTATTGGCAGAAAGTAGAATGGGTGCAGTTTGCCATAATTCCTCTCTTTTCCAATTTGGTGATATCGCTCCTACCCTATTCATTTCTCTCCAAGCTTCGAGTGTAGCTGGGTTCCCATTTAAGCATTCACTACTTAGTTCGCTTAACGTTTCGTTGACGGTCGCCAATCTAGATGATAATGGTGTGAGGTCTCCGTCAATTTTATCACCCAACTTCGCTTCTCCAACTTGAAAAGTCTCGACTGAATTACCTGAAAACTTTCCATCGAATTCATACTTCCACCATTGTGCTTGAACAGAGAACGCAACTGTCGTTGCAACTATATATAAACCCCAATATTTACGCATATTAACCTCATTTAATAACTATGATACTTTGAAAGATAGATACGAACTCTAGATTTGTATAGAGTTCCGAAAGTACTAATAGGTAAATCTTAAATTTGCGACAGTGAGCGCATTACGCGAGTTGAATCATGAATTACTAACTAGGAAATGGGGCAGAACAGAGTTAGCGACGAAAAATAGCTCCAATACTGGATATTATCGAGTTATGAACGTCAGGCAATGCTTAACCTTTGGGTAATTATGTGTATTCTAAATCGCGAATACTCTCCCTTCCTACATAGCATCAAATAATCAAAGTGGTTAGCCAAGCTACCTTATCCATTACAATTAGTTGAATCCATTAACTTGCCATCCATTTTTTTCTGAATGCTCTAGCATTACCGCGTTGTTCCACCCTTTTTTGAAACCAGTTGAAGCCCCGCTTTGATAGATGTAATTTATTGAGTACATCAGGATAGCACGGTTAGGTTGTTCTTTTACTTCAGTGATTTCGTATTCACACCTTACAATCGGGTCTGCTTTTTGCTGCTCTGAACTAGTAATATTGTTAACCCTTGCAAAGATGACTGAGCCAAATGTTTGAGTTGAGTATTTTTTCGTACCTTCACCGTCGAAAGAGCAATATTCGTCTAGAAATTTCTTCCCAACATCTAGAGGTGTGGAACCACCACACGCGCTAAGAATAAGACAAAATGTGGTCGCTAAAAATATTTTAAGTTTCATAGATCTGTATCCAAAATTTATAGGGGTTTAAATCGTAAGCTATTTCTAGCTTATTGTTTGATATAGATTGCAAATAAAGCTCTCTGAAGTGCATAGCTCTCAAAGCAAACATAGTTACTCAGTAGGCATTCCTTCTCTGTCGTAGAAAAAACGGGTAGCTGGCGGTTTACGATAGGCTAATATATTCACAGAGTTAGGTTCCACGACCTTACTCAACTATATCTATCAGCTCTATATCAAAAACCAACGTTGAACTGGGCGGAATTTGACCTACTACCTGTTCGCCATATCCCAGGTTAGGAGGCACCTCAAAAGTAAATTTGTCTCCTACTCCCATCAAGCTAATTCCTTCTTGCCAACCAAGGATGACAGCATTAAGTGGCAGGGTGACGGGTTGACCTCTATCTAAAGAGCTGTCGAACTTAGTCCCATCTTTTAGCCGACCTTCATAGTGCACTGTTACCCTAGAATTAACTGTAGGTTTAGGCCCAGAATTATTGCCACTAACAATGCGATACTTAAGCCCTGTCCTCGTCACTGTATAGTCATCTAAATCAGTCTGAGTCGAAAGAACAGTCTTAGAAAAAGGGTGAATACGAACAACATGAAAACTAAAGCCCTCATCTGGTCTTTCCCTCAAGCCCGCGTATGCTCCCGTCTGATACTGGTAGGTCACAAATTCGTCTCCAGTGTTCCAAACGATAGCACTAAATAGTCCGAACTTTGCGTGGCCATTAGAGCTTTCTTCGACTGAGAGTAAGGAGTTTGGAGGTGGGGCTAATAAGGGGGAGCGGTTGAATGTGTCCTTACCTTTCTTGAGCTCATCTAGGTATACTAGTTCAAGCAAACATTCTTCCCCATTAAATAGTGGTGAGTTTGGCTTGTCACCTACCTGCTGGCAGTAGAAGTGTGGTATATCTGCACCTCGCAAATTGTTCTTTAATAGGGTGTCTAGAACTATGGGGTTATCAATATTTGCACATAATTCTTGTAAGTCATTTGAAAGAGGAGACTTTTGGCAATGCGCTTCAAGATGCTGTAACGTCAATTCTTTATAGGCGTGATTATTATCTATAACTTCTTCAAGAATATCCGAATGTAACATAGGATCGCCATATATTTTTACCAAAGACTTTATGTTGTTGTCTATAGATGAACCATCATGATAGAGTAATCTAATATCAACAATATCGTAACCTGACACTTCGACTATTATATACTCCCTATTGTCGCCATATTCCTTATAATAAACCCTCGTAGTATCAGAGCCGCTATTAATTAACCTGTACTTCTTCGATGAAACCAAATGTTCCAGTCCCGCGGCATCCATTGAAGAAAACTCACTGACATCAACGGCGCTAGCTTTACCAGACCACACTGTTACACTCACTAGTATACTTGCGATAATATTCTTCATAGAGCCTTCTTCTTAATCAGCTTTTGCATTGTTATCAGTCAATGCTTTTAAAGTTGCTAAAATGGGCCTTGTCCAACTTTACTCCATAAATCGTTGATCACTTAACATGCCGACAACTCGTTGGTAACAAACCAGATATTAGTTCATTAATTGTTAAAGTAAATTGAGAAAGCTAGATGATATGGAGAGTGAATGCTTTAATAGAGTGGCGTCTCAAATATGAGTCATAAGTAACCGTTTCAGCAGTGTTTTCTGCGCTTGGGTAATTGCGTTAACACTGTATGGGGCAGAAACGCTTTAGGGTAGTCGCTCTTGTCCCAAACCGAGTTACGAGGACTATTTCTTGTGTGATTATCACCGAGTGATTCTGTCGTACCTTAATTACCAACCGATTTTTTCATATGTTCGCATTTCATAGGGCTACGAAAGAAAATATGCTATAGAAGATAGTCATCATTATTAGTAAAAGGCTAAGATGCCTACTTGGACTTTTCGCTGAAGCGGGCTCAAAACCCCAAGTAGGCGTATGAATCTTAGCGTACGTTTTCGTCGCCGCGCTAGGTTGAGTGAAATTGGCTATCGGACTGTCTACGTTATCCCAATCCAATAGTGTGATATAATTACATTTATATCACACCATTGAGTTGAATGAGATAGGATCGTCATGGGAAACTTTCCAGCAAATAGAAAAAACCAAGTGACACTGTCACAGTTGCATTCTCAAGATAAAGTAGAAGTAGAGTGGCGTAAAACTCAAAAAAAACTACGGCGCTTCCGCGTTAATTTCCCTGACTTATCTGATAGTTTTGCTCCTGACTGGGCATTGTTACCGACGGTACGAAAAAACTTGGTTGCCTTTGAAGAAAATCGTGGTGGTCATAGCGTCAATACACTAAAGATGCTGGCATTCGTTGTTAGAAAGTGGGATGAGTACTGTAAGTCTCACCAAATTTATAGCTTTCCTATCAATAGCGAAATATTGTTGAACTGGTTCAAATGGCAAAGGCTCGAGTTTAACGTAAAGATAAACAGCCTGAAGCAGTATCGAGCACAACTCAGTTTGTTCCATAAGATAATGGGGGTTGAAGATGTGACGAAGTCGCCTTCGTTAACCAGTTTTTTTAGATCACTCATGAAAGACGAAATGGAACTAAGCGGAACTCAAGTTATTGAGTTACAGGCCAAGCCATTTCGTAAGCATCACTTAAAACAACTGATGGACATTTGGGGTAATGAAAAAATACCACTTTCATACCGAGACTTAACTGTCCTAACCGTCGCCTATGGTACTCTACTTCGAGAAGGGGAAATAGGGAAAATACGCAAAAAGCATGTTAAATTCCTCGAAAATGGGGACATAAACATATATCGTGTAACATCCAAAACAAGCATATCTCCCGAACCCAAAAGGCTAACCGGACAGTTCTCAAAGATATTGAGGCGTTACATTGAATTGTATTGCACATCTCTGAATGAGGATGACTTTGTTTTCTGTTGGCTCACAAAAAAGGGGCATCGACCGGCTGGTTACAGGCAGACCCCTATGAGTGGTATGACAATTGACAGAATATATCAGCGTGCTGACCGTTCTCTTGAGAAGCTGGGTTACAGTGTAATGCAAAATCATGATGGTCATCGCTCGGTTTGGAGTGGACACTCTAGCCGAGTGGGGGCTCTCCAAGATGGCTACGCTGCCGGTTTGTCACTTACCCAACTCATTCAGCTTGGAGATTGGAAAAGCAATGAAATGGTTCTGAGATACCTACGTGGCTTAAGTAATGACGATAGCCCGAATCTACTATTGCAGGGTTAGCAATTTCGCCGTAACCCTCGCCCGATAGGCAGTGAGTAGTCACCCTTCGCTATCGATGCAAATCTTGCTCACATTAGGTCGCCAATACTCAAGCTCGCCATCCATCTTGATTGTCGTTCACTCAGCAGATCTTCAATACTGGCTGACCTGCAGCGAGATTCAGAGCTTTCGATACATAAGCGGCAAAGAAGTACTCATTCCGATAAATTTTTAGCCCTTCGGCGGGCAACATTGTAGAACGACTCCAACTCTTCGTTCGCAATTCCTTTCTGCATTTTCTTCAGCATCGCTGTATCAGTATCTGTGATCTTCACCAGAATGGCTTCACCTTCTTCGGTACTGCATAAGCACTGGCTACGCTTATCTTCAGGGTTAGGCTCTTTCGCTATCAGTTGTTGTTAGACATGGTAACTGACAGTTTTTCAGCGTGAACTGAGTCAGTATCGGATGCCGAGTGTCAGGGATAGGGAGTCCATATCGTTCGTTATGTGCCGTAATGAAATCTCAGTTGTGCTATCAGAATTGTTTCATCTTGATACCGATAAATAATTCGATGTTCATCGTTGATGCGGCGAGACCAATAACCGGATAAGCCATGCTTTAGTGGCTCAGGTTTACCGATACCGTCATATGGTTCACGCTGTATATCTTTGATGAGGATATTGATTCGCTTGAGAATTTTTTTGTCGGTCTTTTGCCAATACAAATAATCCTCCCAAGCATTGGTTGAGAAAGTTAACTTCATTCGAGCAACTCTCTTTCTTGTCCTTTACCAGACTCTAGTTCTGCGACGGATTCGAGTAATCGTCGAGCGTTGGTAGGGGCACGCAAGAGGTATGTCGTTTCTTGCATTGCTTCGTAGTCTTCTAATGAAATCATCACTACAGGTGCTTCGCTCTTGCGTGTGATGATGACAGGGGCATGGTCATTGCAGACTTTTTGCATTGTAGATGCAAGGTTTGCTCTGGCTGCGGTGTAACTAATGGCGTCCATTTCTCACTCCAAACTGTTCATGTACATAATTAGGTACAGATTATAGCGACACATAGCAAATTGCTCAAGCAGACAGCTAACCTTTGGCGATTTTGGTTTGGTCGCGAGGGACGTCGATATCGACCTCTCCATCATCGGTGATAATTGATTTACCCGAGTAGCCATTGCGGGAGTTGGACTGGTTCTGGATTGGTGTTTTTGATATCCAAGGTGCTCATCGAGTTCAGCGTTTAATGCCGTTTCAACGGTCACCTTGGTTAACATTTTACGGAAGTCATCAAGATCAGATTCTGTCTTAATTGACTTTGCTGCCTCAGTATCGCAAACAGCTACAGGGTTATGGCATACGGGCAAGCATGGGAGATGTCGGTGCTTGCTGGGATAATGCCGTGGTCGAGCGGTTCTTCGGAAGCTTAAAGCACGACTGGTTATTTAAAGTACATCAGCCAACCAGAGAGCATATGAAGAAAGATGTCTCAGCCTACCTAAAGAAAGTGTCCGGTTGGAGCCAACCAGAACATAAATACGAGTTTTTGGAGGAACATCGTAGAGTTGGAATAATCGAAAGTGTTATAGTCCCCCAAAAGTCAAATTTGGAAATCTATCATGCATTCAACCGACGTTATTGAACTCGTTAAACTAGGCATAAACATCGAAATTGCAAAAGACTCTTCTCTACATCCCACAGACGCACTAAAAATCGTAACGATTGCCAGTGAGATTGGTACTCACGTTACCGTGAAGAAGAAATACCATACAGATGTCCTGATGGAGTTGGCAAAAGTAGGACGCGATCACATCACTGTTGCTATTTAAACAACGGACATCTAGTTCTTAACCGCAGATAAAGTGGAGCGTGCAACATATTGGGGGCAATATGCTGCACGTTTTTATCGCCAGAAAGGAGCATAAACTTTCTGACATTAGCGAAGTTTAATTCGCTAATCGGTTAAGCTAACTGAGCTGCTGTTCTGTTGTTTTGCGCAATTTCAATCTACTCGATTAGCTTCCAAGCAATTCATTTCTAAACAGGGGCATCGCACCCGTTTGACGACAAACTTCGTTTAAGCGAACCTGAGCTTGCAAGATGTTCTGTTTCCAATTCTCGTCTTGCGCCCACATTTCGATCACAAGTGGCACGACGCACTCCGTTTCTTTCAATGTTCTGAAAACCGCATTGAAATCGACTTCTCCCTCACCAATCACTAAATCACGGAACTGCCCTTTGTATTCAGGAGTGACGCGATATGTGTCTTTAAGGTGAATCTGGGTAATACGTGGCTTACTCAACTTAAGCTCTGTCACTATGTCATAATTCCAACCCGATATATTGCCTACATCTGGATAAGCGGTGAAATAAGGCGAGTCAACCTCGCGGCTCAACACTTCAAATTTGCTTAACGAGTTCAGGTAATCCGTATCCATGATTTCAACTGCTAACATCACCCCAGCGCGCTCCGCCAGTTGTGCCGAGAGCTTCATACCTTCGATAAAACGCAGGTGTGTCGCTTTGTCTGCAGGTTCGTAGTACACGTCATAGCCTGCGAGCTGAATAGTACGAACTCCCAACTTGTACGCCAACGTAATTGCCTTCTCCATATGGATAACAGCTTGCTCTCGCACTTTCGGATCGGCTGAGCCGAATGGAAACTTACGGTGTGCACTCAAACACATCGACTGCAACGGCACTTGATACTCTTCACACATTCGGCGAAGCCCATAGATCTCTTCATCGCTCCAATCTAAACGGCTGCGTCTTTCATCGGATTCATCAACCGAGATTTCAAGGAAATCAAAGCCTAACTCTTTAGTAGTTTTTAGTTTCTCTTCCCAACTTAAGTCATTCGGAAGGGCTTTTTCATATAGCCCAACACGATGGCGCATTAAGTTTTGGTACATAACGCCTCCTAGTTCCAGTAGCGGTTGATTTGTTCTTTTAGTGCTTCAGCGGTTTCTTGCCCTTTTTCACCCGCCAACGCGCGGCCAGCAATAAAGGTTTTCGCTTTAATGCCTTCAAATAGGTACAAATCTTCTGGCACGATGCCGCCTGTGATAGACAGCTCGATACCCAGCTCAGACAGATCACGCATCTTCACTAAGTCTGATTCTGTCCAGCCCACACCCGCCAACTCAGCATCACGAGAGCGGTGATAAATCGCTTGTGTAATACCAAGGTCAACCCAAGCTTTGGCGTCGTCCATAGTCCAGTTACCGTAGATCTCGATTTGAATTTCGCCATTGAACTCATCAGCGACTTTCTTACACGCATCAATGGTTGCAATGTGCGCAGCTGCCGAAACCGTAATCCAGTCAGCACCGGCTTCAAATGCCATACGAGCCAGAATCGCGCCGCCATCTGTTGTTTTCATATCACACACTAAAATGTGGTCAGGATGGTTTTTACGCAGTGTCGAAACCGCCTTCATTCCTTCAGCGAACGCAAGGATAGTCCCCACTTCAATCACATCTACGTAGCTCTCTACGTTGTTCGCAACTTCAATAGCAGCAGGTAGGTTCGTTTGGTCTAGGGCGATTTGAATCATTGGTTTAGTCATGGTTTTATCCTTTAATTTGTTCACGTATTAGATGGGCAAGGCCATCTTGATTGTTGTCTGTTTTGCATACGGCTTGAGCGTTCGATTTGACGGTGTCGTCAGCATTAAACATCGCTACACCTAAGCCTGCGTACTGAAGCATTGATATGTCATTGTGATTGTCGCCAATGGCAATCACTTGGGAGGGCAGAAAACCCAGTTCCTTCACGTATTCAGCAAGGCGTAGGCCTTTGCTATTGCCCTTAGCAGCAAAGTCGATTCGGTTCGACCACGAACGTTCGACGTTAAAATGATCTTTGACCCAAGGCGTTTGCATTAAGTGATCGACCGACTCTTGCTCCCCTTCCACCACAAACTTCCACACATACTCAGTGTTCTTCGCCGTTTCGGAGAATGAATCCACGCGATAGATATTTGGCTTGTGGTGCTCTGGCGCTTGCTCTGCCCACTCTTCCAACGCCAACATGTAGGCGAATGGGTTGTAGTTGGAGTAAGTCATCGCATCGGTGATGTACATCACCATCTTCAGTTTATGTGCCTGCGCTAGGTCGATGAACGTCTGAGCGTTCTCGTGCTCTATTGCGTTATGAGTTAAAACGGTCTCGGTTTGGTAGTCATACACGTAGGTTCCGTTGCAGCAGATAATTGGAGTATCTAGTCCTAACTCATAGTAATAAGGTCTTGCTGCAGTGTGATGCCTGCCCGTCACGATCATTACATGGCAATGTTGCTTGGTCTCTTGGATCGCTTTTTTCACTTCAGGATGGATGGTGTGATCATCGGTCAACACGGTTCCATCAAGGTCTAACGCCAATACTTGATACATCGCCTATCCTCGCATCACGCTTATTGCTGCCCGTAGTAAGCGTTTTCACCGTGCTTACGTAGGTAATGTTTGTCTGATAGCTCCGGCTGAATCTTGATGCCGCTGTTCAGCGAACGTGTAGCCAATGCCATGGCCGACACTTCCTCTAGCACCACCGCGTTATGTACGGCATCTTTGGCATCTTTGCCCCAAGAGAAAGGAGCGTGTCCCGCCACAATTACACTCGGAACTGCCATCGGGTCTACACGACGCTGAATAAACTCTTCGATGATCACCAAGCCAGTATTCTTCTCATACTGATCGGCGATTTCGGTGCTTGAGAGCTTGCGAGTACACGGGATATCACCATAGAAGTAGTCAGCGTGCGTTGTGCCAAGAGCAGGAATATCAATGCCCGCCTGCGCCCAAATAGTTGCACTGCGAGAGTGGGTATGCACAATGCCGCTGATTTCTGGGAACGCTTTGTAGAGCTCCAGGTGGGTAGCTGTATCACTTGAAGGATTCAGCTTGCCTTCAATAACGTTGCCTTCTAAGTCCACTACCACCATGTCTTCAGCCGTCATATCACTGTATTCGACACCCGATGGTTTAATCGCTATCACGCCATTTTCACGGTCAAACTCAGAAACATTGCCCCAAGTAAATGTCACTAAGCCGTACTTAGGAAGCTGTAAATTCGCTTCTAAAACACGTTGTTTCAATTGGCTATATTTGGACATATCGACTCCTTAAGCCGCTTCAGCTTGTGCGAGAGCCATATCAATCAGGTTCGCCACATCTTGCGGTGTTTTACATGCACGCAGTTTTGAGAAATCTTCATCAAATTCGATCAGGTTCGCGACCTGCATCGTGCCTTCGATGTGTTCTTCTGAATCTTTACCTGCCAAAGTGATCAGCACATCGACAGGCTCATCAACGTCGTCAAAAAGAATTGGGGTTTCTAGTACCGTTAGCGCAAAGCCTGTTTTGATTACACCATCTTCAGGGCGGCAGTGTGGTAGAGCAAATGCGTCGTGAATACAGATATATGGGCCTTCAGCAGAAATTGCTTTGATGATCGCATCGTAGTAACGCTCTTCAGCAACACCTGCTTTAACTAGTGCATCAGTACCGATTTTGATAGCCGACTGCCAGTCGGTTGCTTTGGCATTAAGTTGGATTGAGCTGTTGGTAATCAGAGATTCTTTCAAATTCATGTTTTGCTCACTTAGTGATTTGTTATTAGTATTTTTATTAGCCCAGCCGCTTTGCCGCTGGGCTATTTCAATTATTTGTGGAAGTTGTTTTCGATAAGTGACATTAATTCATCACCAAAGGTTTTCACCATGATCATGTTCTTCACTGCTAGCTGCTGTTTACCTTCTGGTAAGTTGATAATCTTTTCTGCCAACGCAACTGAAGTCACGATGATGTCGAATGAACCTAAGTGTGATTTGTAGTCTGTGATTGCACTGTTGAATGTGGTTGCTGGAACCCCTTTCTTATCTAAGAACTCTTTGATCTTCTTAGAACACATCATTGAAGAACCTTGACCAGAGCCACAGCACACGAGAACTCGTACTGGTTTCTGTCCAGTGGCACTGCTAGCTTGTGGAGCTTCAGCCAACGCTTGAGATTTTACTGGCGCTTGAGAACTAGGCGCTTCAACCTCAACTTCTACTCCTTCTGGTGTTACTGCTGTCATGGTTTGTGCTTGTTGCGCTTCGCCGTCTTCTTCAGCACGTAGTGCTTTCGATGCGAAGTACATGTACACACCAGAAAGAGCGACAACAACAAAGAAGAACATGCTAGAGCTTGAGATACCTTGCATGATTGGTGGGAATACAAGAGCCCAGTCAGCCATACCCATCCAGCCGTTAAACTCAGTACCTGATTGTGCGAAGATGTGAATCGCCCAAGCTGAACCAACCACCTCGATAATGCCCATCACGAAACAGATCTTCATTACCGCTTTCCAGCCACCGAAGTGGTTAGCGAACACACCAATCGTTGCGTTAGAGAAGAACATTGGAATAAAGCCAGGGATAATCATGATTGGCGCATCGAAAGCCAGCATTGCCAATACCGCGGTAAATTGACCCACAGCACCCCAAAGGAAACCGAACACCATTGCGTTTGGTGAGTATGCGTAGATAGCCGCACAGTCAATCGCAAGAACCGCATTCGGGATTAGGCGTTGAGAAATACCGTTGAACGCTTCAGATAGCTCGGCTACGAACATGCGTACACCGGTTACGATAACTTGAATTGCAACTGCGAATTTCAGGCCAGTCTCAAAGATGTATATGACCCAATGCGTTTTGCCTGCCATTTCTTGAAGGTTATCGATTCCAAATGAGAGAAGAATCAATCCGAAGAAAGCTGTCATCACAAGAGTGGTTGCAGCAATACTGTCGTGGAAGATATGTAGCCATTTTGGCAGGTTGATGTGGTCAACGCTGTCGTTTTTGTCACCTAGCTTAGGAGCTACTTTAGTTGCAACCCAAGATGCAAATTGCTGTTGGTGACCAATAGAGAAGCCAGCTCCGCCTGTCACTTCTTGTGTAGGCTTGAACATGATGTTGGAAGAGATGCCCCAGTATAGTGACATCAAAATTGCAGAGTAGATGATGGTTTCCCACATACTCGCGCCAAGCACGAAGTAGAAAACAGCAATCAAGCCAGCTTGTTGGAACATGATGTGTCCCGTAAGCATAATGGTGCGGATACCTGTGAGCCTGCGGAAGGCAACTAATAGAATATTAATACCCAGCGCCATAAGGACTGCATACCCAACCCAAGAGTAATTGTCACCCATGGTTTCCATAGTGGCCATCATGGAGGTGTAAGGGTCGATTACCGAGCCTGTCAGTCCATGAATTTCACTCATTTTTTCGATAACCGGTTTAAAACCTGCTACCAGTGTTCCCGCACCCACTTGAACAATCATAAAACCAACAATGGTTTTAATTGAACCGGCGATAACGGTTGTTGCGTCACGTTTGAGAAGGATGTAACCGAGACAAGTTACGATACCAAGCAGCAAAGGTGCTTTGGTCATAACCTGACTGTAAAAAATATAGAAGATTTCGTATAAGAACTCCATATCTTTACCTCTAATATGATTTGTAGTTTTAATGATTTGTAGGGTTCAGTGATGTCTTTCACTGCTCACGAGATAGACTTTAACAATCAAAAGTAATCATTCAATGCTCACTTGTGATTGCTTTGATTTATATCAATTATCTATCCTTACAATGTGCCCAATTGAGCGTCGGATCACGCAAAGATAATAAAGCTTAATAAAAACAATAATTTAAAAAACAACGTGAGTAAGACCTTATTTTCCTAACCTGAATGTTTGACAATCACAAAGGTGATTATTAGAATCAAAACAAATCAAAACTAATCATAAAGTTGTCACAACGACAAATAGAGTGATAAACATGAACGAAGTGCAAAGACACAACGGTATCCTGTCGTTACTAGAAGAAATGCAGACGATTAACGTCTCTCATATCATTGATAATTTTAGTGTTTCACCGGCTACGGCTAGACGTGATATCGCAAAATTAGATGAGCTAGGCAGACTTCGAAAGGTACGAAATGGCGCCGAAAGAATAGAAAACCAAAAGAGAAAATGGTCACCGCTCAATATCAACAGTACTGAGTTTTATGAAGAGAAAGCCCAAATAGCGCATGCCGCAGCCGAGCTTTGTCAGGCGGGTGACACCGTAGTCATAAACTGTGGTTCAACCGCTTTCCTATTGGGTCAGCAACTGTGTGGGGATGATGTTCAGATCGTGACCAACTACTTCCCACTCGCCAGTTACCTGATCAACGAAGATCATGACGACGTGATCATCATTGGTGGCCAATACAACAAGGCACAAAACATCTTTTTAAACCCAGCACCAAACTCATTGGGTGGCTATGCCGGGAACTGGATGTTTACGTCTGGTAAAGGGTTAACTGATGCGGGTCTCTATAAAGCCGACATGCTAACCGCGGTTGCCGAGCAACAGATGTTAGAACAAGTCGACAAGTTAGTCGTTGTGGTAGACAGCTCTAAGGTTGGCCAAAGAACCGGAATGTTGTTTTGTGACACTAAACAAATAGACATAGTAATCACCGGTAAAGATGCCAACCCAGACGTGGTTAAAAAGATTGAAGATCAAGGGACACAAGTTATCTTAGTGTAAATCTAGTGAGCTAATCCACCCTCAAATAATAATAAATTTCAGCTCAGTGCCTTAGTAAAAATTAAGGTGCTCGGCTCTCTACATCCAAATTAATCAATTTATCGAAATAAAAGGTATTATTATGAGCAATGTAAACGAAATCACTCGCGAGTCTTGGATACTAAATACATTCCCTGAGTGGGGCACATGGCTAAATGAAGAGATTGAAAAAACCATTGTTGAACCAGGCACGTTCTCTATGTGGTGGCTTGGTTGTACAGGTATCTGGTTAAAATCAGAAGAAGGCGCAAATCTATCAATGGACTTCTGGTGCGGAACTGGCAAGAAAACACAAGCTGTTCAAAAAATGAAAAACCAGCACCAAATGATGCGTATGGGTGGTGTTGAAGCACTTCAACCAAACCTACGTACTGCTATCTTCCCTTTAGACCCATTTGCGATTAAGGAAATCGATGCGGTAATGGCATCTCACGACCATGGCGACCATATCGATATCAACGTTGCAGCGGCGGTTCTACAAAACTGTGGTGATCATGTAAAATTCATTGGTCCTAAAGCGTGTGTAGATTTATGGGTAAAATGGGGGGTACCAGAAGAGCGTTGTGTTGTCGCTAAAGTTGGTGACGAGATAAGAATTAAAGACGTAAACATCAAGGTTCTAGATGCGTTCGATCGAACAGCACTCGTAACACTTCCTGAAGGTACGTCTTCTCTAGACAAAGACATTCTAGACGGTATGGATGATCGCGCGGTGAACTATTTAGTAGAAACAACAGGGGGTTCTGTTTACCACTCAGGTGATTCACACTACTCAAACTACTACGCTAAACACGGCAACGACCATAAGATCGACGTTGCATTACTTTCTTACGGTGAGAACCCACGTGGCGTAACGGATAAAATGACCTCTTCAGATATCCTTCGTGCTGCTGAATCTCTGAACTGCGAAGTAGTTGTTCCATTCCACCATGACATTTGGGCTAACTTCCAGAACGATCCACGTGAAATCGAAATGCTATGGAATATGAAGAAAGAGCGTCTTCAATACGGTTTTGCTCCTTTCTTCTGGCAAGTGGGTGGTAAATACACATACCCAACAGATAAAGGCCGCATGCATTATCAGCACTTTCGTGGTTTTGCAGACATTTTCAAGAACGATCCAGAATTACCTTACCGCGCATTCTTGTAAGCTTTTCTCATCATTAAGGGAGCGATTAGTCGCTCCTTTTTAATATCCAATGAGCACCAAAATTCCATCACTTCGGGAACATCACGCGTTAATTTGAGTTGAGTCTCCCGAAGCACTGGATGTTCAGTTCAAAGGATATTCAGTCCAAAGATATCTTTGATATCAAAAAGTACTCGTTCAGTTTTCTCTTTAGATACTTGGCTTCCTTTAGTCAAAATGCCGATTAACTGTGCCTTATCATCTAATAGTTCTGCTCTTTTCGCTCGAATAGGTCGAAGTAGCTCTTGCAGACATTCTTCAAGGATTTTTTTTGTCGTTCCATCACCAAGACCTCCACGTTGGTAGTGCTCCTTCAATTGAGTGATGTAGTCTGAATCTGGGTGAAATGCATCAAGATATGTAAAAACAACATTTCCTTCAACACAACCAGCATCCTCAATCTTCAAGTGATTTGGATCGGTATACATTGATTTTACGGCAGCACTGATCTCCTTCTGGGAAAAACCAAGGTTGATAGCATTTCCCATTGATTTTGACATTTTGTTCTTTCCATCTGTGCTAGGTAGACGTGATGCATTACTTAGTAGTGGGCGGCATTCATTGAGGACTGTTTTTCCTGCTAGGGTATTTATTTTCCTTACAATCTCATTCGTTTGTTCAAGCATTGGCAATTGATCATCCCCAACAGGAACGAGAGTCGCGTTGAAAGCAGTGATGTCAGCGGCCTGAGAAATTGGATATGTCAAAAAGCCAGCAGGGATTGAACGTTCGAAGCCTTTATTTTTAATCTCACTTTTCACCGTAGGATTTCGTTCCAACCGCGCGATTGTCACAAGATTACTGTAATACATCGTTAGCTCAGCTAATGCGGGTAATTGCGACTGGAGACAAATTGTTGTTTTACTCGGGTCGATGCCTACCGCAAGATAATCTGCGACGACATTAAGTATATTGGAAGATACCTTAGATGGATTGTGAGCGTTATCTGTTAGACCCTGCATGTCAGCGACAAGAATAGTCTGGTCGTGAACATGTTGCAAAGAGACACGCTGCTTCAAAGATCCGATATAGTGGCCAAGATGCAATGGGCCTGTAGCTCGGTCACCTGTTAAAATGATTTCTGATTTATCAGAGGGTTGATTAGTGTTCATGATTGTATCTCCTAGTATGCAAATAGATCGCTACTGGAGATAATGAGAACACAGTCCTAGCTACCTTCCAGCAGCTTAAGAATGTGACAATCCCGTGCCGCTCTAGTTAGAGCGCCACCAAAAGAAAAATAATGAAGGTGTTGTGGTATGTTTCATCCCATCAAACTAACAATAATTAATTTTAAACTCAACCCCTGAACAAACCATTACCAGATTGATGTCTTCGGATCTCAAGAAGCTATTTTAAGAGCGTTTTAATTCTCTTCGGGTTTGACACCCTGTATAAAACACATTCTCTCAATGACAGTTAAAAAAGTTGCGAATGAACTTTTCACCAGATAGGTTTTGCTCCGTAGAAGACAGGGTAATCAACTCCAACACCATGTCAATAAGTTCTTCCTTTGAGTAGCCAATACTTGGGAATTGGTAAGATCCAAAGTGAGAGAAGAAAGTGTTATCAAACCCGATGATTACCGGACGGTTATGTTGGTTGTTACCAAAACTGTCTACTGCAGCCATCGCCATTGCATCAGAGGTGCAAATTACACCACTATTTGGTTGAACAATTTCGCTTGAATTGTCGATGAGGTACTGCTTCGCCTCATTATACTTATAATTGCAATAGGCGATGTTTTTCAAAGAAATATCGTGGCGTGCAAAGTTGTCTCGGTATAAAGCCAGCCTGCGTTCTTCAACCGCAGAGCTTTGTCGTCCGGCAAGTAAATAAACTCGTTTCACGCCGGCTTGAACAGCATAATTCACCGCATCCTGAATGGCTTGCTCTTCGTCGAGCAAAACCGACCATGTATTGTCCCAGTTTTGTCCGTTAAGGTTGATCACTCTCGGAGTAAGGAACAGCTTTGGCATGTCTTTAGGTTCAATGAGATCCGAGAAAATGATTGCCGCATCCACGTGATGGACGAACGAATTATCAGTAATTGATGCAATATCCTGCTCGGTTTTGATGCGAATGAAAATTGGTAGCTTGCCTATTGATTGCAGTCCTCGAAGTAAATTGTCAAACAGCTCAAGGTCACTCAGATCACTAATGTGGTTGACCACAATGGCAACGAGTCCAGTCGTTTTACTATTCAAGCTATGAGCGAAGGGATTCATGACGTACCCAAGTTCTTCGGCGGCTTTCAACACGCGCTGCTTCTTTGTTTCAGATATGGGTTTTTTCTCTTTTGAAAAAGCCCGAGAGGCAACCGCTTTTGATACGCCGGCTCGGTCGGCTACATCCTTTAATGTAGGTAGTGTTTTAGTACTCATTCGCAAATAACCTCACGATTTTTTGCACTTTATCATAGTCTGTTACCGAGACCCACTCATCGCTACTTTCTATTCCCAAGGAGATTTGTGAGCTCTGCTGAAGCATGTTGCTAGGGCGCTTCCTCTTACCAGAAAGGTGCAGCTCAGAAATGCCGGTATCAACCAGTGAGAGCGCATTGCTGTCGTTTACTCCAGAGCCCGCCATAATCGATAGGCGCCCATGAGCGACGTCGACTAACTGTTTGATCATCGCTATACCTTCTAGCGCAGTAGGCTGAAGCCCTGAAGTTAAAACTCTGTCAATCGGGTATTGGCATAGAAGCTCTAAACTCTCTATCGGGTTAGCAACCAAATCAAATGCGCGATGAAAAGTGATTCCGATACCTTGAGCGGCGGTAGTCCATCGACGCAGTGCCAACTCATTAATGGTAGCGTCGGGATTAAGCGCACCAATGACGACGCCATCAACGCCAAGCAACTTGTAGCTGAGTATTTCCTGCTCCATAAAGTGGATCTCTTCTTCACTAAAGACAAAGTCGCCATCGCGAGGGCGAATCATTACATAAATAGGGATAGAAGAAACAGCAACAGCCTGAGTTATCAAGCCTAATGAGGGCGTTAGACCGCCCAGCGACAGAGCGCTGCACAATTCTATTCTATCGGCCCCTGCCGCGATGGAAGTGTACAGTGATTCAATGTTATCGATACAGACTTCAATTTTCATACAGCTAGCTCATTGGAACTTGTGGAAAGATAGAGAAGAGAAAAGGCCCGGGGGAAAGGGCCTTTGAATTATTAGCTTACCAAGTACCCACTAGTTTAGGTGGGTTAGCATCCGCGCCCCACCATTTGTGGTAAGAGGCTTCATAAGCACCAGAATTAATGTAATCGGAAACAAACATATCCATCCAGCGTAAGTACTCGGCGTCGCCTTTTCTCACTCCAATGGCGATAGGGTCATTGGAGTGCAAGCCTGGCAGAGTTACAAGATTTGGGTTGTTAGTGGCTAGGTAATCAATCAGGGAGCTGTCTTCAATACCCGCATCTACACGGCCTTGTCGAAGCAACAATACACCGTCTGGTGCAAAGTTATCGGTGTAAACCAGTTCAGCGTCTGGCACTTCACGTTTCAAAAAGGTTTCACCAGTTGAACCTCGGCCTACAACTACGCGTTTGCCCGCAAGTTCCTGCAGTGAATTAATATTCTGGTCTTTTTGATGCACAATACGAAGGCCAGCGCGTGCATAAGGAATAGAGAAATTTACCGATTTAGCACGTTCTAATGTCGCTGACATATTACCGATGACAGCATCTAGTTGGTCAGAAAACAACATTGAAACACGAGCGTCACCATGAACATCAGTGAAGCGTACTTCAACGCCAAGTTTTTGTGCTAAGCGTTTTGCTAAATCAACGTCATAACCTACTGGGTTATTCTTTTGATCACGAAACCCGATAGGTTCGCCACCGAGTGAAACGCCAATTTTAATGTAACCGCGCTCTCGAATGTCTTCGAGTTTGCCAGCGAATACTGAGGGGGAGCTGATTACGAGTGCACTTGCCAATATGGTGGTAACCAATGCCTTAAATTTCATTGTGGTTCTCCATTTCATTTCGTTTATCCATATAGCGTCTTTCCGCTATTCTTTGTTCAGGTTTACTCATTCCAGATTTGTAAACCCAGTATTTGATGTCCTCTTCACATCCAAAATTGATGACTCGGTAGTTGTCATCTTTATCGATCGCATGAATGACAACGCCGGCTAAAAAGCCCGTTCTAAGCGAATTTAGTTCTTCAATGGCCATATCTACCGCTTGATCTAGTGAGAAGCCAAGACGCATCGCCATTACTATGGAGTAGGATGTGTTGGCTCTGATGGTCATTTCCCCAGTATGAGTGCAGGCCGCTGCACCATATCGGCTATCCGCATAAAAACCAGCGCCGACAATAGGCGAATCGCCAAGGCGTCCTGGATATTTCCATGCCCACCCTGACGTACTAGTAGCTGCATAGATACTGTCTTTACTGTCTTTAGTTAGAAATACGGTGGTATCACGGACTTTCTCTGGGTCGGTGATCATTGAATTGAGATGCGCAAGCGGACGAGTCGACATGTCAGGGTTTTCTTCGCCAGTGATTTCTTGAAGCTTCTTAAACCACACTTCTTTAGAGTCCTCTAGTAGAGGGTTAGGGCACTCAAAACCCATTTCATAGGCAAAGCGTGTCGCCCCTTCCCCCACGAGGATTTCGTGGTTCAGTTCTTCCATCACTTTTTTGGCAATGCGCGTGACGTGAAAATGATCTTTGACGGCCCCTACGGCACCTGTTCGAAGCGTGTTGCCGTCCATTACCGCACCATCAAATTCCATATCACCCAATAGGTTAGGCCAGCCACCGTAACCTACACTGCGAATTCTTGGTTCTGCTTCAACTTTTTCAATACCACAAATAACCGCATCGAGACCATTGTCGCCGCTATTAAGCATATTTACCGTGTCATCGATTCCCGGCCAAGCTTCTGAATTTGATAATACAATCATTATTTGCTATCCATTTTCTCTAAAAATCGTCTAATTCTTTCG
The DNA here is from genome assembly GCF_059834345.1 of Vibrio sp. R11-SG3-ISO3-SZ. Lineage (NCBI taxonomy): Bacteria > Pseudomonadati > Pseudomonadota > Gammaproteobacteria > Vibrionales > Vibrionaceae > Vibrio > Vibrio sp. R11-SG3-ISO3-SZ. The sequence continues at coordinate 29,198 of NZ_JCBDGX010000003.1, read as the reverse complement.
TCTTTTTTACCGCCTTCATCGGAGAAGAAAGCGTCTTTATCCATGTCAGCTCTTACTACCCCTTCGTCGAGGAAAACAATGCGATTGGAGATCTTTTTCGCGAAGGCAATTTCGTGAGTGACAAAGATTAATGTTGTGCCTGATTTTGCCAGGTCAGCGAGTACATCGAGCACCTCTGAGGTCATTTCTGGGTCAAGCGCACTAGTTACTTCGTCCAATAGCAAACACTCCGGCTTCATTGCTAGAGCGCGACAAATACCGATACGCTGTTTTTGTCCGCCAGAGAGTTGAGCTGGAAAACTCGCCTCTTTGTCGGCTAAATCAACAAGCTTTAACAGTTCTCTTGCGGTGCTTTTGGCTTGTTCCTTGCTTTGCCCTAATACTTCAATAGGTGCTAGGGTGATGTTGTCCAAAATGCTCAAATGCGGGTAAAGATTAAAGTGTTGAAACACCGTCGACACTGACGTACGGATCTTTTGTAGCTCCGTTTTGTTGGAAACCGAAAGGTCGAGGAAGGTAATGTCACCGTCATTAATTGATTCCAGCCCATTGATACAGCGCAGTAGGGTTGACTTTCCAGAGCCACTCGCACCTAAAATAGAAACTACGTCACCTTGCTCAATATTTAGGCTGACCCCTTTTAATATGTTGTTACTTCCAAAAGACTTCTTTACGTTGTTAATTGAAATCATGGGGTTCACCTTATGCTAAAGACCAAGATTGATGTTTTCGTAAGTAGAGCTCGAGCTTTCTTCCCACCTTGGAGATGGCCATCGACATGGAGAAGTAGGTCAGCCCGATGACAGGCCAAACAATAAATGGCTGCCACGTACGTTGGTTCAAAATGGCGCCTACTTTTGTAATGTCCATAACCCCTATAACGGAGACTAGTGACGTGACCTGTAGTTGGTTAACCGCGAGACCGACGAGTGGCGCAATGGCAACCAGCAATGCTTGAGGCGTAATGATCTTCTTCAAAATCACCATCTCAGAGATGCCAAACGAACGTGCAGCTTCAACCTGACCTTTATCTACCGCTGCCATTGCGGTAACAATAATGACGGAAACAAATGCAGCCGTATTACCTGTCAGCGTGATAGTCGCGGCTAATTCCGCCGACATGTCCATAGAGAGGAAGATCGGCAGACCAAAGTAGATCAGGAACAGCTGAACCAGAACTGGTGAGTTTTTAAGAAACTCGCTTACAAAAACAGAAAGCTGGCTCAATATAGGGAATCGATAGTGACGAGATAGCGCCAACCCTAAACCCAACAAACCGCCAAACAAGCTAGATACCAAAAACACCTTTAACGAAACACTGATTCCACTAAGCAAAACAATAAGGTCATAGGGGACAAATTCATTATCAGACATCGCTATGCTCCTACTTCAGAGAATCGATTTAGTCGCTTGTGCACTAAAGCAATAAGAATGGATAAGATGTACGTCATCACGCAGTAAAACAGTAATAAAAAGAAGTAAACTTCAAATGGCCTAAACGTTTCCGCCGCAATGATTTTTGCGGTCCCTGTAAGTTCGTTAAGTGTTACTGTCGACAAAATAGACGTGGTCAAAATTAGGTTCACGAAGATCGAACCTAGCGGTTTGATCGAATTTCGCAACGCGATGGGAAGAACGATCTTTCGATAGATAGTTAGGCGTTTTAAGCCAAAGGATTGAGCTGCTTCTATCACGTCCCGATCAACCTGCTGAACAGCCGCCCGCAGCACATCAGCACAATACGCGCCAACAGCAATAGATAGCGCCAATACTCCCGTGGCGTAGGGATCAATGAAAATACGTAGTTCAGGTAAACCATAAAAAATAAAGAACACCTGAACAATAAAGGGAATGTTCCTAAACACGTTTATGTAGATATAGCCCGTTTTAGACAGCACTTTTGACTGACTAATGCACGCAAACATCACCAGCAAACCAATACAGAAACTACCAATAATAGAAGCGACGCTAATACTAGCGGTTATCGAAAATCCATCTATAAACGAGTCTAAGTATCGATACATTATCGAAATATCAAACACGGAACACCCCTCTAATTGAAACTAGTTTCAACTTATGGGTTGCGCACTTCCTATGCAACAGAGATTGTCAGAAAATGAAACCGGTCTCACAAAGTTAATAATTTTTTATAAATAAGTTTTTATTTTGTAAATACATACTAAATGGGCTGTGCGAGTGGGTGACGTTTCAACAAGTGATAGAGTCTAACAGGCTGGCTAAGACGATAAAGTACACGCTCCCTGAACGGCCAAAGATCATCAGCCATATCGATGGCGGGCACTTATCGATAGACAATAATAGTACTGAACACTTAATTAAACCGCTGGTTTTGAATTGGTAAATAAAACTGCTTGCTCTCGAACCAAGCAAATACGATCGCGATGCTTTAATGTACCTTCGAAACAGAAAGCCATCATCGAGATCTTAACGCAGCAACTGTCGGGCAGGCAGGATTAGCTTAGGGAGCGACTGGATTAGCGGATTGGAGTAACCCAGTCTAGATGACCCAATTTGATTCGAGCGAACTAAGAGTCCCCCTTTGGAGAAAGGGGACATTAAGGCTCGATATAACTTACCACTTCTAAGCCAAAGCCAGACAAAGCATGATACTTCTTGTCGGACGAAGAAAGTAAGTTCATCTTGCTGACCCCAAGATCCGCCAAGATTTGCGAACCAACACCTACTTGGCGTGACGCTTGATCTTTCTTATTCGGCTTAACATTCTGTCCAGCATCTAGCGCTTGATAATTCTTTACTCGCCCGATAGTAGATTCGCACGATTCTTGGTGGCCTAAAATCACCAAAACACCACCATCAGCACCAATTTTTTGCATTGATTTTCTAAGTGACCAACTTTGTTTGTTGTCGCGAGTCGAAAACAGCAAATCACTGAAGATATCATGCAAATGCACTCTTACGTTGGTCGGTTCGCAATTAACTTCGCCTTTAGTTAATGCATAATGCACTTGATTATCGACCGTGTCGCGATAAGTAGTCATTGAGAAGTCGCCGAACTCAGTGGGAAGTTTGCACTCCGCAATACGCTCGATGGTAGTTTCAGTTGTGTTGCGATATTCAATCAGATCCGCAATTGTGCCAAGTTTAATACCATGCTTTTCGGCAAACACCTCCAATTGAGGGCGCCTAGCCATAGTGCCGTCTTCATTGAGAATTTCTACGATAACTGATGCCGGTTCGACACCCGCTAGCTTCGCTAGATCACAACCAGCTTCAGTATGTCCTGCACGAACAAGTACACCACCCTCTTTTGCCGCTAGAGGAAAAATATGACCGGGAGTGACCAAATCAGTAGGCTTGGCATCTTGCGCAACAGCCACTTGGACGGTAGTAGCGCGGTCTTCTGCTGAAATACCCGTTGTAACCCCCTGAGCCGCTTCGATAGAAACGGTAAAGGCTGTAGCCCAAGGTTCTGTTGGGTTAGAAACCATCGGGAATAGGTTGAGTGATTCACAACGTTGTTTAGTCAGAGTTAAACAAATTAAACCTCTACCATGAGTGGCCATAAAATTGATGTCTTGTGCGCTCACATGTTGCGCCGCCATCATAATATCGCCTTCGTTCTCACGATCTTCATCATCCATTAGAATGACCATTTTACCTAGGCGATAATCTTCAATAATTTCTTCAATTGTACTAATTGGCATACGGCCACCCGCTTAGTCAGTGGTAGTGTTAATGTATTCAATGCATTGCCTCAATACCGAAACAATGGTCTCCATGCTTTCTGGTGAGCGCCCTCGAATAGGAAAGGAGTCCTTTCGACGGTACATACGCAACGGCTTTTCAATGCTAAAAGGTATTTGACGCGATGCTAAAGACTGCAGAATCGACTGATAGTTTACCACCCCCTCGCCCAACACTGGAAAGGTGAACTTATCGTCATGCACTTGAACGTCTTTAACATGGAAGTGACGACAGAATGGCAATGCGACCTGCGCTTCTTCACTCGGGCTAAGATTAGGTACTAATGACACTGAGTTGCCAGGATCGAAATTCAGAGCTAGTGCCGAGTTATCGACTTCCGACAAAATTCTTACGCCATCATGCGCGCTCGCAAAAGCGTTAAAGTTATGGTCGCCGCCATTTTCGATACAGATAACACAACCTTTATCCTTGGCATATTCAGCCAATATTTTCAGGTTTTCGACAATAATGTGACGATCGGCAATAGGACCGGTACAAGTATTTAAATAAGTAACACCCAGCGTGTGCGCAAAATCGATACGTACCATAAAATCTTCTATCGCTGAGGGAGACGCCAAGTTCATTGTGCAGCCCAAAGCTTGTGTGATCAGTTGCTCTTTCTCTAGCAGTGACAACAAGTATTGGGCATGGGTGTTAGAGAACATATCGCTATCTAATCTACCTACATAGCCCTGATTAAAAGCGAATTCAACTTGGTTTACACCCAAGCTTCGAATCGTTTTTAACGATGTCTTGAGGTCATGTCCGTCAAAAATAGCCGTATTGATGGCTAGTCTTTCTAATACTTTCATAGTGTTCAACCTTTTAGCAATTCTTTGTTTAAACTACCCACTGATACAGCAACACTTCCCAACCCAACAAAGAGATAAGAGAGAAGCCGGTAGTAAATAGGATCACTCCAGCGGTGGCTTCTTTGGCGACTTGATACCGCTCGGATAGCAAGTAGACATTCAAACCCGTCGGTAGGCTGGCCAAAATAACCAGCACTTGGGTTTCGATAACCGAGAGAGAGAAAACATACTTCGCGCATAGCAATATAAGCATTGGAAATAGAAGGATCTTGATGGCCAAAAGTAGGCCTATTTTTTCTTGAATTAGTGAGCGGAGTGAATAAAAGCTTAAGCTTGCGCCTAAGATGAATAAAATTATTGGTATTGCAGCTGCTCCAATCATAGAGAACCCATCAATTAAGAGGATAGGAAGCTCAATACCCCGTGCGTTAAGCAATAACCCAAACACGATGGCCAATAAGATCGGATCAGTTGCCACATTACGGTAGTTATAAAACCCTTGCTCGCCCGAGCGAATCATTAAGATATTGACCAATGGTAAAACCAATAACAGGTTCGTCACGATCACACCCATCAGAACTAAAGTGGCTTTGGGACCGTAAAGCGCAAGCACTAGCGGGCCCCCTACCCCAACGGCATTAGGATATAAAGCTGCGACAGCCTTGATATTGGACGAAGCCACCGTATGATTACCTTGTGTGACGAGCCATGCTTTCAGTCCCCAGAAAACAACGCCAAAGCATAAAATATAAGTAGTAAATACCGACAGTGATGGAAGGTTTTGCAGATCCGTTCGATATACCGATGAAAAAAACAAGCACGGCGCAAGATAAGTAAAAGCAAAGCGTCTGACCCAATCCACTCTAGGTTTGGAAATCCCAGTGATCAAAGTGGCACACCCTAGGCCAAGAATGATCCAGCTCATTAACTTAACTTGCTCCATACCCGCCCTTAGCTGCTTCGTTCAGCTATACTCAGTAACTCTGAGTAACCATTTGCTTCCCACGCTGTTCGACCGACGAACACACCATCGATATCAGGCTGTTCGATTAAGCCACTCGCATTGGACAAATTTACGCTACCTCCATACAACAGAATCATGCTTTGAGAGACGTCTGAACCATATTGATCAGCTAAAGCTGAACGAATGGCTTGGTGAATAATTTGCGCTTCTTCTTTAGTTGCCGGTACGCCATGTTCACCTATCGCCCAAACAGGCTCATAAGCAATCACTACTCGCACTAACGATTCAACAGGAACGTCATACAATGAAATCTTCACTTGTCGAATGACAGATTCCACTGATACCCCCCACTCTTTCTCTTGCGCGGTATCACCAACGCATACAAGTGGAGTTAAACCATGACGCAGTGCTGCATGTACTTTCAAATTGACCGTTTCGTCGGTCTCGCCAAACATGGCTCGACGCTCAGAATGACCAATTTCGACAATCGTCGCGCCACAGTCTTTCGCCATAATAGGAGACACCTCACCGGTGTATGCCCCCTCATCTTGCCAACAAATGTTCTGTACTCCGACGCGAATCGATTGCTCGCAGAACAACTTAGACACCATTTGCACGTAAGGGAAAGGCGGGATCACGAAAGGTTGGATACGATTCGAACAACGTGTCAATGATGGCAAGACAGCAGAAGCCCAGGCTTCGGCTGCTTGCATATTTTTGTTCATTTTCCAGCTAGTGCCGACCCAGACCTTCTTCATGCGGTAACCTGCTCAGCCGCGTATTCATTCATATACTGCAGAATAAACGCCATCGACATCGCACCTGGATCTGGGTGCCCCAGCGAACGTTCGCCTAGTGTCTTTGCTTTACCTGTAGTTGCAATCATATCTTTGGTTGCTTCCACACCTTGTGCGGCAGCTTGTGCAATAGCCGGGAGCGTATCGGTTAGTGGACCAGAAAGTTGTTCTGATTTTTCGACCGCAGCCACCAATGCATCTATCATAGTTTTATCACCCGGCTTAGCACCACCACGTTCATAAACCCCTTGTAAGCCGCCTGCTAGGAACGTAGATAACGTATCCGTATCAAGCTCTGTCGTACCTTTAATTGACTTCGCACCACTGCGGAACAAAGTACCGAAAATCGCACCGGACGCACCGCCCATGGTGGCCATCATCGTAGAGCCAATCTTCAACAGTAGTTTACTGACATCTTCCGGCTGATAATCACTGTCTAAGAGCTCAGCAACCGCTTTAAAGCCGCGCTCCATACCAATCCCATGGTCACCATCACCAATCGCTTGGTCGTATTTGGTCAATACTGGCTCACTTGCAACCATCTTTTGAGCAACATAAGCCATCATGTTTTTCGCTGTTAATGCATTCATTTTTACTTCCTCAACGCAAATGATTCACAAGGTAGGTCAAATAGTGTTTTTAGCTCATCATCAAGCTTCATAAGAGTGATCGAGTAACCTGACATTTCTTGTGAAGTGCAGTAGTTCCCGACTAAAGTGTTATGTACTTTAATTCCGCGCTCGGCCAACTTAATGTGCGCACGTCGATTGGCAATAAGCAGCTCCATATAAGTTGAAGCACCAAGGTTATTGACTAGCAAGCAGACATCATCACCTGAGCGGTAAGGTAGGTCATCACAAAGTTGGTCTATCATGCGATCGACGACGTCATCTGCCGATGTCATTTTTTCGCGTGATACACCCGGCTCACCATGTAAGCCCATACCGATTTCTAACTCGTCGTCTGGCAGTTCAAAGTTGAAGGTATTGGTTTGTGGTACCGATCCCGCTGATAGGGCAACACCAATGGACCGGGTGTTATCACGAGCACGTTCTGTTACCGACACAATCTTGTCAAAGTCATCATATTGCTCAGAAGCGGCGCCTGCGATCTTCAGTACATACAAATCACCGGCTGTGCCGCGGCGCTCTTGAATTTTGTCCAACGGTGCTGAAGCAACATCATCCCAGACACGAATAGAGTGAGTTTTGATATCATCATCATCCGCTAGCTCTGCCGCGATGTCGAAATTCATATTATCGCCAGCGTAATTACCATAAATATAAATCACACCTTTACCGTTACTGACCGCTTCAGTGGTTTGTAAAATCACGTTAGGCGCTGGAGCTGCAAAGATATCGCCAAGTACCGCAGCATCCGCTAGTCCTGGACCAACATAACCGGCAAATAACGGCTCGTGCCCAGCACCACCACCAGTGACAATCGCCACTTTGTCTGATGGATAATCTGTACGCATCGCCGCGGTAATTCCCGGTAACGCCTCCAATTTTCCATTCATCGTCGCGAGCAAACCGTCGAATTGCTCCTGAGCGACATTCATAGGGTCATTAATTAATTTTTTTGGTTTTCTCATACTCTTCCCTACCCTAGGACTGATTGTTCGCTTGATAGCTAGATGCCATACGGACTGTAAGCTTGAGCGCATTTTCCATCGCAGGTGTCGACGCGACGTTTTTACCGTATATATCAAATGCACTGCCGTGGTTTGCCGTTGCAATCGGAATTGGGATCCCGCCCTGAACAGTGACACCACGATCGAAGCCCATCATCTTTAATGCGGTTGCTCCTTGATCGTGGTACATAGACACGATTGAGTTCATGTTCTCTTTCTCCACGACCCACATCGTAGTATCGCCAGGGAAAGGTCCAAACGCTTGAATGCCCTTCTCCTTGGCTTTTTCAATCGCTGGTGCAATTACTGTGATTTCTTCATCACCAAACAGGCCTCCTTCACCGCCGTGCGGGTTAAGTGCTTGCACCGCAATACGAGGCTGTTCAAAACCTGCAGATATCAAGGTTGTGTTCATCAATTCGATGGTTTCAAGCACCGACTCTACCGTTAGGTTTTCCACCACATTTTTAAATGGAATGTGCGATGTCACGCGGCCAGCCCAGATGTCATCTACCACATTCACTTCACAGCCAAAGCCGTGGAAATCCGTCAATTCTGCAAACCATGACAGCTCGTCTCGATGTGCTAGCCCTGCCATGTTCATCGCTTGCTTATTCAATGGTGCGAAGCAGATACCATGCGTTTTGTTGGCTAACGTCAGATCAACAGCAATCTTCAACGTTTCAAGAACATAAGTACCACCTTGCGGCGTGGCTTGTCCGTATTCTATCGGCTCCTCGTGAGAGCTTGAGAACCTCAACAACACCGGCTTACTAGGTTGAAAATTAGCTTGTTCAAAATTATCAACTACATCGTAATCAAACGATACTTGCGCGATGTCCATGCCTTTGCGCAATTCATACTCATCGGCAATGATCAGAATATTCGCTTGCTGGCGGTTTGCTTCCTTAGCCAATACTTTTACTGCTACTTCAGGGCCTATACCTGAAGGGTCGCCGAGAACAAGTGCAATAGTAGGTTTAGTCATTTCTCAAATCCTTGAAGTTATTTATACATGTAGTCAACAAAGCCAACAGACATTGCTGGAACGTAGGTCGCAAGCATAAGCACTGCGAACAACACACCAATAAATAGAATATTCACTTTAGTTACTTGCCAAATGTCACGTTTAGCTATCGAACATGCGGTAATCAACACACTGGCAACCGGAGGCGTTTGCTGACCAATCGAGATGTTAAGAGCAAGCATGATGCCGAAGTGAATTGGGTCGATACCCAGTTCATGAATTAGCGGTAATACAATGGGAACCGTTAAGATGATCGCTGCTGCACCGTGTAGGAATACACCTACAACCAACAACATGAGGTTTAGCATCATCAGTACAACGTATTTGTTTTCTGAAATGCTAAGAATCCCAGCCGCCATTGCTTGTGGTACTTCTTGCTCAGTTAGGAACAAACCAAGCACTGCTGATGTCGCCACTAAGAGCATCACTACTGAAGTGCCAGTCACACCTTCCATCATCGCTTTGTAAAACAGCTTTAGGTTCATTTCCCGATAGATGAAAACACTAATAACAATCGCGAGTAGAACAGCAATACCCGCAGCTTCGGTTGCGGTCATAAACCCAGAAAGAATGCCACCTAGAATGGCGAATGGCAGAGTCAAAGCCCAGAACGCATCTTTAAATGCAACCCATAATTTTCGTAAACTGAAAGACTCCTCACGAGGTAGATTGTATTTGACTGCGTAGTAATAACAGACCGCAAACATACCCGCCGCACCCAGTAAGCCAGAGATAATACCGGCGACAAATAGCTGCGAGATGGACACGTCTGCCATCGCACCGTAAATAATCATAGGTAAAGAAGGTGGGATGATTACAGCGAGCGAGGCAGAAGAAGATGTGACTGCCGCCGAGAAACTGGCGGAATATCCACGCTTTTTCATTGCAGGAATCAAGATCGAACCCAAGGCTGCAACGTCGGCTACAGCGGAGCCCGAGATCTCAGCGAAGATCATCGATACACCCACATTCACCATTGAAAGTCCACCTCGGACAAAGCCCACAATCGCGTTAACAAAATTGATCAAGCGCAGCGAAATACCACCCGTATTCATCAATGCACCAGCAAAGACAAACAATGGAATAGACAACAGGGTAAATTTTGAGCCACCTTCAAACATCGCCAAAGCCGCGTTATAGATAGCATCGATACCCGATGTCGCTACCATACCAATCAGAGCTACAGCACCAATAGCTATACCAATTGGGACATTGATCATGACTAAGCCGATTAAACAAAATAGTACAACTAGCGCGCTCATTTCACTGCCTCCATGGCTTCAGCCATATCTTTTTTCGCATCTTTGATGGCTTCTCTGATCTCTTCATTTTCTTGGTTAGAACCAAGACGAATCCACGCCCACGCTTTGGGGAGAGAGCACAGTTGAGCCACAATAAACAGCACCGCACCAATTGGTAGCGCTGATTGAGCAAAGGCCAAAGGGATAAAATCTAGGCTGGTCAGTGTCTCGTCACCAAAGATTTGTAAGATGTAGTAACTAGCCCAAGCAATGACGGCGAAGAACGCAATAACAATGAATTCACTCAGTAGGAAAACGGTTTTGCGCATACCAAGCGTCATATTAGCCACTAACCCTCCAAACCCCATATGAGAACGTTTTAGTGCACATAAAGCGGAGCCATAAAAGGTTAGCCAAGCCAAAAGAATGGCCGACACTTCGTCGTACCAATAAAGAGAAGCGCCGCTAAATCGTGAAAAAACAGCGACAATAATAATGGTACTTAACGCGATGAGTATGGTCATCGAAATCGCGATAAGCACTTTTTCTAAAACATGTGAAATTGTATTTATGCTAGCTAAAAAAGACATCGTAAGCCCTCGCAACATGTGACAGCTAGACTGCACCCAACGGTGCAGCCGTTAGAGATAAACGTTATGGCGTTTAACTTAGTTACTTGCCGTCATAACTTTATCTAACATCACCTTGCCGTTATTTACATTTTTCACGAAGTCGTCGTAAATTGGTTGACTTGCGCTGACAAAGGCATCGCGATTTGCAATGTTGAGCTTCATACCACCTTCAACAAGTTTGTCTCTTAACTCTGTCTCAAGTTTTGTCGCTTCTTGGTAGCCCCATTGCTGCGCTTGTTTCGCTGAGCTTTCTAAGATGGCACGAACATCATCAGGAAACTTACCGTAGTGCCGCGCGCCTGCAGTGAGGTATGCCGGTGTATACACGTGGTTTGTCACACTTAGGTAACCCTGTACTTCATGCAGTTTTGCCGCGTAAATGTTGGTGTATGGGTTTTCTTGCCCATCGATAACACCTGTTTGTAAACCGATGAATACTTCACTGAAGCTCATTGGCGTTGGATTAGCTCCCCAGTTTTTGAACATTTTCACGCGCCAAGAGCTGTTTGGTGTTCGAACTTTCAGACCTTGTAAATCTTCTGGTGTATTAATTGGACGTTTCGCATTAGTAATATTGCGAAAGCCGTTTTCCCAAAAGCCTATGACTTTGTAGCCTTTTTTCTCAGCGGCCGGCGCAATATATGGCCAGAAGACGTCTTCCTCTATCTTTGCAACGTGTTCACGGTCAGACACAAGGAATGGCAGTTCAAACAGGGCCATTTCTGAAACGTGAGTTGGCAGCGTTGATGTTAGTAGTGCCAAATCTACTGTGCCCAATTTCAGTTTTTGCTGAACGTCTTTGTCTTTACCTAACTGAGCCGCACCGAAGAACTTCAAGTTGTAATCGATGCCTTGTTTCTTAAACTCTTCGTTCGCAACTTCGGTGAAATATTGAGTTGTGTTGTACTGGAGTGACCCGACTTGAGCACTTGTTGCCACTTTCAGATCTGTTGCAAATGCATTAGTCGATAGTAGGGTTGTGATTGCCGTTGTAGTCAGAGTAAGTTTGATATTATTCATTTTTATTTCCACGTTATTCCGTTAAACATTGAAGCAAAATTAGCTTATAAACTCTTTCTCTATCTCCTTAATTCTATTTACTTTTTTGGTTGAAGGACCATCAGAAAACTCAGAATCTAGCCATGTATCCAAAATAGACTTAGCTAGCTCATGACCGATGACTCGAGATCCCATTGTGATAATTTGAGCATCGTTACTTTTTCGAGCTCGCTCTGCTGAAAAAGTATCGTGACACAGAGCAGCCCGTATACCCGGGACTTTGTTCGCCACAATTGATACACCTATACCCGTACCACAGAGAATGATTCCGCGTTGGTGTTTACCTTTACTGACAGCAACACTGACTGCCTTTGCTATATCTGGGTAAAGCTCTGCACTTTGTTGGTCTACCCCATAATCGACAAATTCAATACCTTTCGAAGCCAAATGCGATTTCAGGCACTCTTTCAATTCAATCGCCGCATCATCACAACCTATCGCTATCATGTTTCCTCCTGTTCATATGACCACGAACTTTACAAATGACCTTAATCATATATACAGAAAAACAACATATGAACATTTTTCAAGTGGGACTTGGATCACCAAATATATACATATTGATAACAATTACGTGATCAATATGAAACTAAGCATTTTAACTTGAAAACAATTACCTCCAACAATCCCCCGCAAAAATACGATTAAAAAACATAGCTTTAACCAAAACACCTCCTAAACCCCATCGTAACCATGGCTCACCCCCCACTCGTAAATGCAAAAATACAATACGACTTGGCTGAATTACGATGCACATAGCAATTAACATTTGATCTATACCCATTGCTCATTTTTTGTTTTGCATGATGAACATTTGAAATGTAACCTTAACAAATGAACGACCATCAACATTTTTTATAAGGACATATACATGGATGAACTAGGCTTCGCTCTCGTACAAGTAACCGAACGTGCTGCTTTAGCAGGCTATCAGTGGCTTGGTAGAGGAAATAAAGAGAAAGCAGACGCGGCAGCTGTAGAAGCAATGCGATTACAACTGAATCGAACTCAGGTCGACGCAACCATTGTGATTGGTGAGGGAGAAATCGATGAAGCACCAATGCTATACATCGGTGAGCGACTCGGTTCGGGTGGTGTTGAGATTGATATTGCAGTTGATCCCATCGAAGGTACACGCATGACAGCCATGGGACAATCTAACGCGCTTGCAGTACTTGCTGCAGCAAAGAAAGGTACACTCCTCCAAGCGCCAGACATGTACATGGAAAAACTCGTTGTTGGTCCTCGAGCAAGACACGCCATCGACTTAACACTCGAGCTCACAGAAAACCTGCAGAATATCGCACAAGCACTCAACAAACCTATTAATGAATTAGTGGTCGCGACATTAGCAAAGCCGAGACACAACCTTGCCATTAAGGAGATGCAAAACCTTGGCGTAAGAGTTTATGCCTTTCCTGATGGCGATGTTGCAGCGTCACTACTCACTTGTTTGGAACAAAGTGAAGTTGATGTCATGTACTGTATTGGCGGTGCACCAGAAGGCGTTGTCAGTGCCGCAGTCATTCGTGCAATGGGTGGAAATATGCAAGCGCGCTTGCTTCCACGCGATCAGGTCAAAGGACAAGACCAGCATACTATCGCGTTAGCAAAAGTAGAGCTTCAGCGCTGTGCGGAAATGAATGTTACGCCAAATACCGTATTACAACTGAATCAACTAGCAAAAAGTTCCGAGGTGATATTCGTGGCAACCGGGATCACGACTGGCGACGTCCTTAATGGTGTTCAAAAACAGGGCCAATCACTCACTACCGAGACTCTACTGATACAAGGCAAGTCAAAAAAGATTAGAATGGTTAAGTCCACTCATGATTCACACCTACTTGAAAGTGAACTAGAACCGGTCGCGACATAAACAAGAGCCGCATTAAGCGGCCATTTCACAAGGAACATCATGGAACTGAATAATATAGAACAGACGGAAGAGACTAACCTACTCACCGAAATTTCTGTTGCGTATTACCAAGACGGCGCCACTCAGGAAGAGATTTCAAAGCGTTTTGGCCTATCTCGAGTCAAAATTGGTCGCTTACTGAAACGTGCAAGGGACCAAGGTATTGTCGAAATTAAAGTAAAATACCACCCTGTATTTGGTGCCAAACTAGAAGAACAGCTTAAAGAACGTTTTGGTCTCAAACGAGCGCTGATCGCTCTTGACCAACCAACAGAGAACGAACAACGAGCACTACTCGCCGGAGTAGTATCGACATATCTATCTACGACTCTAAAAGACGGAATGGTCGTCTCCGTAGGACAAGGAAGAAATGTTTCTGCAGTATCAGAACACACTGGTATTGTGAACCCCAAAAAGTGTACTTTTGTATCAAGTATCGGCGGGATTCACCCTCGCGGAGGCATCCTCAATGCCGACCATATTTCGCGTCGCTTCGCTAAGACTTTCGACGGGGTTAGTGAAACACTGTATGCCCCAGCGTATATACGCAACCCTGAGTTACGTAGTGCACTAATGGAGGATGAAACGGTACAGCAAACTATGGACATTGCTCGTAAAGCAGATGTCGCGTTAGTTGGTATCGGTGATTTGAACGAAAGTAGCTACATGGTCAACCTAGGCTGGTTCTCGGTACAAGAAATGGTTGAGGCACGTATTCAGCAAGGTGTAGTCGGAGAAGTTGGGGGTTATGATTTTTACGACATCAAAGGGGAAGTTCAGGACACAAAAATGAGTAATCGTGTCATTGGCTTAACCATTGCTGACTACCAAAAAATCCCTCAGGTTATCGCCATAGCCGCAGAAAGCAGCAAGCCATTGTCGATTGTTGGAGCTCTTCGTACCGGAGCCATCGATATACTAGCAACGAGCGTTGCCAACGCGATTACCATCCTAAATTTGGACGCTCAGAGATAAAAGTGTTCAGGCTCGGCTCGATTTTTTAACTACCACACTCCTATAGGGGGTGGTAGTGCCCACGACACACTTTCATTTGATTTCATTGATTAAGGTAGAAGTGATTCTACCTTTTTTAATAACTTCTGAATCTCATGCTTGTTGTAATGGTTTTGTGGTTTCTGTTCACTGCTCTTGCGAACGATTAACTCTACAGGAATACGAGTTTGCTTAAAAGAATCGGTATCTTGAGGAGTGTGATTCTTTAGCTCAATCGCTTGGATCATGGCTTGTTCACCAATTAGCGTGAAATCTTGCTTTACTGTGGTTAACGGTGGCGTAAAATAAGCGCTGTCGGTGATACCATCAAAACCGACTACGGCAACTTGCTCCGGCACCTTCATTTGTAACTCATCCAATGCTCGCAGAGCGCCAAGTGCCATCTGGTCGCTTGCAACCACAACGGCATCAAACTCACGTTGTTGCCCGACGGCGTCGCGCACTGCTAAATAGCCGCTGCTCGCTTGCCAATCTCCTTGGTACTGAAAGGCCACCTCTTTACCCGCTTTTGATATTTCATCTAGCCAGCTATTTAAACGAATTTTAGAGGCACTCGATTCTTCAGGGCCAGTAACCAGTAGGAACTTTTCTCGTCCGGTATCGAGAAGATGTTTGACGACTTCTGCAGCGCCAGACGCGTGTTCGCCATGCACAAAATTAACCGATGTTCCGTCTGGTACGTCAATAAAAATAAGGTGGTGGCTAGGAAACTGCTCGACTAGCGTGACAGCCTCTTCTGAGGTTAAAGGAACATTAAGGATCACACAATCCACTTGCTGAGCAATCAACTCTCTCATTGAGGCTTGAATATTGTCTAAGCCCGGTCCAGAGACAATGGAAAATGAGGTACCGAAGTTTAACTGATTGGCTTTTCGTCTTACTCCGTTAGCAATTAATGCTGCGCCGTGCAATGCCATGTCTAGGGTAACCAAACCAATGTTGGTTGATTTAGCACGGCTAAGCATTTGTGCGCCTTTATTGGGAACATAACCAAGTTTTTTGATGGCTTTGTTGACTTTAGCGCGGGTTGATTCAGAAACATTTTCCGAACCATTGGTTACACGAGATACTGTTTGGGTCGACACTCCAGCCAATTTTGCTACTTCTTTAAAAGTTACACCCATGCTATTTACCACCTTAATCTTTGTGTTGGACAAATATTAACAAATCGAGATAAAAATTAACTTGATACACGCCAAAAATGTTATCGAAAACACATAAGATGTTATCGAAAACAGTCGATCTAAGCCATGTTTTTATTGCTTCAAAGCCTTATAAGATCACGTTTTACCGTTAATCCACTACCACTATGCATAATTTAGATCGATAGTTAACCCACAAAATGTTTACGAAAACAACTGCCGAGTTTGAATATGACTAAGTTTGTACACCTACAGAGTAAAAACCACAGCGTTATTATTAAAACAGATCGCGTACCAGAAATTCTGCATTGGGGAGCGAAAATTGCTCAGATTGATGAAGACCTTCTTCTATCAACGGAACGTCCAATTTCGCAAGCTCGTCTGGATGTGGATGTGCCGCTATCACTTTGCCCTGAATTAGGCAGCGGACACTTCAATGCACCTGGTATTGAAGGTCACCGTCAGGGGTTGGATTGGGCGCCAGTGTTCAACTGTGTTGCCATTGAGGAACAGGCTAATGGGGCTACTTTTACGTTAGTGGATAACACTGCCAACCTTGAGCTTGTTATTGAGCTGATGCTGAACTCTGCAACGGATGTACTGCAAAAACGTGTCGCAGTGAAAAACCTCGGTGATGGCCAGTACTACTTAGGCAAACTCTCTTCTACGCTTCCGCTCCCAAATCACGCAAACGAGATAATGACATTTCACGGTCGTTGGTGTCACGAGTTCCAAACACAGCGTCAACGCTTTGAGCACGGTGGCTTTATGCAAGAGAACCGTCGCGGGCGTACCTCCCACGAGAACTTCCCGGGATTGTTTGTTGGTTCGAACGGTTTCAGCGAGCAGCTTGGCCAAGTTTGGGGCTTCCATCTTGGTTGGAGTGGCAACCACCAAATGCGCGCTGATGTTCGTAGCGATGGTCGTCGTTTTGTTCAAGCGGGTGAATTGTTGCTTTCCGGCGAGGTGATCCTCGAGAAAGGCGAATCTTACCAAAGCCCTTGGCTATATGGCTGTTATAGCAACAACGGTTTGAATGGTGTCGCACAACGCTTCCAGCAGTTTGTTCGCGATAATATTGTGAAGTTTCCAGTTGATAAACCACGCCCAGTTCACCTCAATACTTGGGAAGGTATCTACTTTGATCATAAACCTGAATACATCATGCAAATGGCGACAGAAGCCGCTGAAATGGGTGTAGAGCGATTCATCATTGATGATGGCTGGTTTATCGGTCGTGATGGTGAACGTGCGGCACTTGGTGACTGGTACTTAGATGAGGTGAAATACCCAAATGGTCTAGAACCAGTCATTGAACATGTTAATCAAAAAGGGATGGAGTTTGGCTTATGGGTTGAACCAGAAATGGTGAGCCAAGATTCAAACTTGTTCCGCAATCACCCGGATTGGGTGCTAGGCCTACAAGGTTATCATCAACCATCTGGCCGTTGGCAGTACGTTTTGGATTTACAAAATGACGACTGTTTTAATTACTTGTTCGAGCGCCTTAACGACCTCTTAACCAGTTATAATATCACTTACCTGAAATGGGATATGAACCGTGAGTTAGTTCAGCCGGGTCATGAAGGCAAACCCGCTGTACATGGTCAAACACGGGCACTATACCGCTTAGTTGATGAACTCAATAAAGCTCACCCAGAAGTCGAGATCGAATCATGTTCTTCAGGTGGTGGACGTATTGACTTCGAAATTCTTAAACGCACGCAGCGTTTCTGGGCTTCTGACTGCAATGATGCACTTGAGCGTCAAGCAATTCAAAAGGGCATGAGTTACTTCTTCCCACCAGAGGTAATGGGAGCACATATTGGTCCCTATGAGTGCCATTCAACTAACCGTCGCCACAACATCAACATGCGGGGTGTAACGGCTCTTGGTGGTCACATGGGGGTTGAGCTCGACCCAGTGAAAGAGTCTCAGGAAGAGAAAGAAGCATTCTCACACTACATTGCTCTGCACAAGCAATATCGCCATCTTCTTCATCGTGGTCGTAGCTTCCGCATTGATCCAGCGGATAAGAACCAAAATATCTATGGTGTGGAAAATGATGATGAAATGCTCATTACCGTTTGTCAGCTCACCATGCCGGATCATGCATTGCCTTCTCCGCTTCGTATTAGCTGCGCCGATGTGGATGCGAAATACCAAGTCAAACTGGTGGAAATGCCAAAAACCAGCTTCCAGCTAATGAAACAACGCCCTAAATGGCTAGATAAAACACTGACACTCAGCGGGGATAACCTTAAAGAGATCGGCTTAACTCTGCCAATCCTCGACCCAGAGTCAGCGCTAATTGTACATCTCAGAAAAATATAAGCTCGATTAGCGAAAAGTAATACCAAACAGAAATAAAAGAATACAGGTGAAGGGGTGATGCTCATCTGACGCTACCCCTTTGCCTGAAGAAAATAACCAATAAGAATTTACTAACAAAATTTAAGGAAAAATAAAATGCCAATGACAATCCTACTGTCATTCTTTTTCTTTACCGGGTTCGTGGTGTATTACACCTGGTCTCGTGTTAAGAATCAGAAAAATGACTCTAAAGATGGTTTCTTCCTTGGTGGAAGAAGCCTAACTGGTGGCCTGATTGCAAGCTCACTGATTCTAACCAACCTTTCTGCCACTAGTTTTGTGGGAATGAGTGCACTGTCGTTCAAAGGCAACATGTCGGTAATGGGCTATGAGGTCGCATCGGGTATCACCCTGGTCATCATCGCGTTGTTTTTAGTCCCTAGGTATTTAAAGCAAGGTATTACCACTATTCCAGACTTTTTGGAGTCTCGTTATGACTTATCGGTAAAGCAGTTTGTTACTGTGCTATTCCTTTTAAGTTATATCGTGAACTTGCTACCGAATACGCTTTACGCCGGTGCAATGGTCATCGGTGGTATCTTTGATATTGAAACCATGTTGGGTATTAGTCGTTTCCAAGCCATCTTACTTATTGCTGCAGTGATCGGTTTCCTTGGTTTGTTCTATGCTATCTATGGTGGTTTAAAAGCGGTCGTAATCGCAGACACTCTTAACGGTGTTGGTCTGATTGTCGGTGGCTTAATGATACCTATCTTCGGCTTAATTGTGCTTGGTGATGGTAGCTTTATGGAAGGGATGCATATCATTTCGACCAACGCGACTGACAAGCTACAAGCGGTTGGTGCAGCCGATGATCCTAACGTACCCTTCTCGACCATGTTTACAGGCTTGTTGCTAGTCAACCTATATTACTGGGGCACTGACCAAGCAATCATCCAACGTGCATTAGGGGCAAAGAACCTGAAAGAAGGACAAAAAGGGGTAATTCTAGCAGGTGCTATCAAAGTACTTACTCCACTGTTCTTAATTATTCCAGGTATCATTGCTTATCATATGTTTGGAACCATTGATGCCGCAGGTCAAAGTTACGAAGCAGACACGATGTACACACGTCTAGTAAACGAAGTTCTGCCTAAGCCACTTGTAGGTTTCTTCTTAGCAGCAATGTTTGGTGCGATTCTGTCTACGTTTAACGGCGTTCTAAACTCATCAACAACGCTATTTACGCTTAATGTTTACAAGCCGCTATTTGATAAAGAGAACAAGCTTTCTGACCAGCAGCTAGTCAACAAAGGACGTGTTTTTGGTTTGTTCATTGCAATTCTATCTGTTGGCATTGCTCCGTTCATCATGTTCGCACCAAATGGCCTGTTCGACTTGCTACAACGCTTAGCAGGATTATTCAGCGTGCCAATCTTCACGATTGTATTTATGGGTTACATGACTAAACGAGTACCAGCCATGGCTGCGAAAGTATCACTTGCTGTTTTTGTTGCGGCGTACGGTATTGTTCAGTTCACACCATCGTCAATGCATGACTACTTAGGGCCTCTTAAGCCACTCGCAGAACTGCACTTCTTCCATCAGCTTGCGGTGTTGTTTGTAGCCTGTTGTCTAATCATGCTTGCCATTGGTAAGGCTCGCCCACGTGATACTGACTACGTGTTACCGGTCAACGAAGCAATGGACATCAAACCGTGGGAATTCCGTTTTGAAGCATCAGCAGTCATTTTGTACATGGTGTTAGGTGCATACATTACGTTCTCTGACCTTGGTCTGGTTTCAGGTGACACATCATTCATGGTGACTTACGCACTGTGTGGCATCGTGATTCTTGGCGGCATCTTTGCTCGTATTAAGAAAAAACAAGTCAAAGCAACGCAGAATAAAGTGCGAGAAGCTTAATTTACCATCATGTTAAGCCGGGTCAGTAAAAGCAAACTCGTTGTCGATGCTTTTACTGACCCAAAACATCGAATAGTTTTTTCACCCGTCGAAAATGTCTTAAAAGCCCTGTTATTTCTTGTAAATACTGGGCTTTTTTATTTTTCCCGTCCAAATCGGTTTGCAGATGTCCGTTACCAACTACCTGTTTAGTGGTGGGCCGCCAATATTAGCCTGAGTACCTGCTCATACATTTTCGCTTACGAAGACCTTGCTATTTATTGATTGTGAATTGAAAAGTTTGCTTCAATAAAGGCAGTACCTGTACCGTTCTACCAATAGGTTCCGTGTATAAAAAACGCCTTGGATCAATACTCACAAATCCCCAAAACTGTAAAAATCGCTCAATAAACCGAGATTCGATGAGCATGCTTAGGTTTCTTTCCGGCGAGAAGTAATTATCTACTGGGAAACCCTGTAGTAAATCAGGGAAAGCTATCATCACTTCGTCTACCAGTTGATCCACCTTGTTGTGGCTTTGAATGCGCCACAACATAAACAGCCAAAAGGTTCGTAAGTCGGCATCATACTCAAAACCGTCCAAATAGCCCCAATTATATTTGCTGATGGCGACCTCTAACATAGGTTTGAAAAAGGTCTCTATGCCTAGCGCTTGATACTGCTTTTGCGCTGATTTTTTTACATGGTAGCGACCGCTTCGCCGATAAATAATGCCACTAATTTCGGCGAGCACTCGGGTATAGTGCAAGGCATTGAATTTGTCTTCGTTGCTGCCCGCAAACTCGCTGATACTTATATCACGTTCGAATTGAGCAACGGCAAACTCCGGCAATAACTCACTAGCCTGTTTGACTAATTTAGTTGGTAAGTTGCCTTTACTAGTGGCTTTGAAGGAGCCTTCTTGCGCAATAGCTTCATCAAGAATGAGGGCTAAATAGCGCATCACCGGGCTGGCAGAAAGAGAGTCGGGTGTGCTGATTGTCACCCACTTTAATTCGTCGAAAGGCGCATAAAGCCAATTGGCCATTTGCGTTGGCGTCACACCACAAAAATCAGGATGAGGTTGATTATTGCGATGGTGCGCTTTGTGCTGCAAGGCTGCGTTTAGTTCATCAATGCTTAAACTTGGGTTCATTGCCAGCATGGTTTCAACATCATCGAAGATTTGGGCATGTTGCTTGGAAACGCTACTCATACAACAACGTTTAAATTTTTTACCACTGCCGCAATGACAAGGATCGTTTCGGCCGTGCTTCATTATTGTCCCTTCTTATTTTTATAGAACAACACTGCATTCTCTTGTTTGCGCTGATCCAATGTCTTAGAAATTGCAGACATTGTTGTCTTACTGATCTCTTGTTGCTGTGCAAGATAAGTAAATTGGCTGATGGCTTCTGCGACTTCTTCAATGACTTGCTTTGCCTCATGCCAGCTCCCATAGCCAGCACTGGTAGCAAGTTTTTGCATCACCTTAAGCGGTGGCGCTTTGCCATAACCGCCGAAAGCAGTGGCGTGTTCATTGAATGGATGTGGGCTGTAGGTCACATCGTAAAAAGGTGCAGGATCCCATTGACCTTCATCCGCTTGCAAAAACGCCCAATTTTTACTGTGGTCGTCTTGATTAGACGACAGCAGGTTAAAAATGGCGCGACGAAATTGCAGCTGACCAGCCGCGGGGGATTTACACAACTGACGGCTGGCTTTAATCAAGTCAATATAATCTAAACTTGGCGTTCGAAAGTCTGCATCCAGCAGCCCGCAAGCGCTGTGCATATGCAAGCGACCTGCACTGCGCTTGCTGCCTAAGTCGGTCGGTTCCGTGACATAATCAAAACGCTTAAGCGCTAACCAAGCAGACGCACCGCTTGTAGGTGGTGCTTCAATGAGTTGCCATTGCGGCGGTTGACACTTAGCAAGTTCTGCCATTTGTAAATAAACCGCCTCACACAAACCTTCTTCATGACCGAGCGCAAGATTCTTCGAGGTAAATTTAATCAGCCAAGCCTCATCTCCAGGCTGAGCAAAGGTTCGACAATGCTGAGTTTCTCCAGTAGGCATATAAATCTGCGCCTTAGGCCTTGCCCCACCCGAACTACCACCGGCAACTAATGCGGCCAACACCTGTTGCGTATGCCCATCTAACTCATCGTGATTATCATCCATATAATCTGACATCGAAGAATCGAACAGCGTTTGTGCTTCCAAGCCTAACGTCGCTAAATCAATTTCCGAGTTCGTCGTGGCTGAAAACTCAGACACCGGAGAAAAAGACAATGCTCCCATGCCTTTATCACCAACAAAGGCCAGTCTATCCATCGCCGTTAATTGATTAGGCAGGATATCCTTTTGCCGGAAAATACGATCTTGTAACAACATGCCCCAGCCATCGGGCAAACAATCTCCAAATACGCCATGTACACCTTGGTGCGGCGCTTTAGGTGCGGCTTGAACTTGCGTACTCGACAGCAAGGTAAACGGTGATAAATTGCCAAACTGCTGCAAATAACGATCTGCATACTGAAAAAAGACGCCTTGTCGATTCTGCGCCAAGACTCCAACAGAGATCTGCTCACCTGAGCTTAGCGTACGAATTACAGTGAGTTTTTGAATGGGTTTAAAACTCATCTTTTAGCACCTCATCAATACTCGTGGGCATAGCAGCGCGTTCTTTGCTAGGTTGTGTGAGCTGATAAAGCCTATCTAGCGAATCAAGGGTCTGCCATAGCAACAGCAATTGGCGAAATGAAATTTGCCCGGTCAGCTCAAATTTCTTAATGGTGGCCGCAGGTACGCAGCTTCGCTCAGCAAGCGCCGCTCGTGACAGCTTTGCCTGCCTGCGTAACTCACGTAAATAAGCCGCATAGGCTTGGCTTACATCGGTATCATCAAGTAAGGTAAAGTTCATCCGCAAAGACCAAGTAGATACAGTTATATCCATTATATCGAAATAAAACAGAAATTGGACACTATAATATCCATAAGTGCGTAGGATGTTGAAAAATCACTCGATAAAGCCCTTCAAACTGCTATTTTTAGCAATTTCGCCGTAAACCCTCGCCTGATGAGGGCGGGGATATAAGGCGTAGACGCGATAGCGTCTTAATCTGGGGTCGATTGACTTTCCACATAAGCTTTTAACAAATTGACGTAATTCTCCATCCATAATAGCGGTCAAAGCTTCGCGCATGACAAGCTATTTGGGTGGAGATGTAAGTCATTATCGCGCAGCGATAACCTAGTGAGGTCGTTCTTGCGCTTCGATGTACTGCTTTAGTACCGACAACGGTGCGCCTCCTGCTGTTATCAAGCAATAAGCTCTAGACCACATTGCGTTAGTTCCCCAGTAGTATCGCTTTAGGTGTTCACCGTGAATCTTCTTCATGTACCTAGAACTGACAGTCTTCAAGTTATTGATGAATTTGCTTGGCTGTATTGATGGGTTCATATCAAGCAATAAGTGAACATGATCCGATTCTCCGCCAAATTCCAATATAGTCACTCCCCACTTATCAGCTAGTTCGCGCATCTTTTCTTCAAGGTCGATTAGCATCTGATTGGTAAATGCCTTTCGTCGATACTTAGTTACTAACACCAAGTGGTACTTTAGATTGTAAACGCAGTGGTAATGTGCGCCATAACTAGCTTTCTTGCCCATGGTTAATATTGACACTAATTGGTTTGAGGTGCATCATACGCTTGAACTTCTTGAGAGTAAACCATGAGAGCCGAGCGAATACTTGTTAAGCCATCTGACCAGAATTACCTAGCTGTGCGCCATGCGTGCCGCTTGGCTAAGTCTGTATTCAATGTAGCTAACTATCGCATTCGACAAGAGTTTATTAATAACTCAAATGTCATTTCTCATAGCGCAGTCGATAAAGAGCTAAAGAAAGCAGCCCACGAAAGCTATAGGGGGATGCCTAGCGCAGCGTCAGCGCAACGAGTGATTCAAGTTCTTGGTAAGGATTGGAAGTCATTTTTTGCTTCAATCAAGGAGTGGCGCAAGAGCCCTGACAAGTTCAATGGACGACCAAAGCTCCCTAATTACGCGCAACACCAAAAAACATTCATTGTTGGTAGGAATGGGTTCAAGGTAGAAAACGGAATGGTTCATCTATCTGGCTCTGACGTGATCAACCTAAAGCCATTCAGAATCATGTGCTGCGACAACCAGCCATTCAACCAAAAAGCAGACCTGAGTATCGTTCAAGATATTCGTTTTGTGCCAAAAGGTAAGTGCTACTTCATTGAAGTTGTGTACAAGAACGACAGCCCTAGCAATGCTGTCTCGCTCAATAAGTCCAATGTAATTGGCATTGATTTGGGTATTGATAACCTAGCAACCATCGCATCAAATCAGCAAGGCGTGCGCCCTGTTCTGATTAACGGCAAAGTCATCAAGTCAATCAATAACAAGTACAACAAGGACAAAGCGAAACTTCAATCAATCGGCAATGGCAAACACGTTCTGGCTAAGTCGATGAAGCGTTACAACTGGATTAATGATCATCTTCATAAGGTGTCTAGGTTCATTATCGACATGTGCCTAAAAACCGATACAGGTGTTATCGTCATTGGTAAGAACAAAGATTGGAAACAATCCATTGGTATTGGTCGCGTGAACAATCAGAAGTTTGTGTCTATCCCTCATGCTGAGTTGGTTAATAAGATCCAGTACAAAGCGGAAGAATACGGCATCGAGGTTATCGTTCGTGATGAAAGCTATACCAGCAAGGCTAGTGCTATCGATTTTGACCACATCCCAAAGCACGGCGAAGGTGGAGAGAAGTCGTTCAGCGGTAAGCGTGTAAAGCGCGGTCTATACAAATCATCTTGCGGAAAGCTACTTAACGCCGATGTGAACGGATGTCTGAATATCATTAGAAAAGAATTCGGAAACGACCTCCTGAGAGGTCTATTCGATAGCGGCTGCGTGTTCCAGCCGATGCGAGTCACTTGCTAGGTCACTCGTATTAGAATTGGTGAGTTTGGCTCATAAGTCAAGGCTACACCAAGAAGCACCCACTACAATCTTTGATTTAGTGGTGTGTAGTTCACTGTTTCAATAGTCGCACGCCAGCAGTGCAAGCAAAGTAGAGAGTGTCCTGAATTCTGTGTAACTGTCTAGACTTAAGCCTTAAAGGCTAAGGATGGACAATATGGATAAGAAAGCACTCGAAGCTTTTGCTCGTGAAGCAGCAAAGTCAATTAAGACTGAATCTGATCTTGATGACTTCCGAAAAATGTTAACCAAGTGACCGTTGAAACGGCGTTAAACGCTGAACTCGATGAGCACCTTGGGTATCAAAAACACCAACCTAGAACCAGCTCCAACTCCCGCAATGGCTACTCGGGTAAATCAATCATCACCGATGATGGAGAAGTCGATATCGACGTCCCTCGCGACCGCGAAGCTAGCTTTGAACCTCAACTCGTCCGCAAGCACCAAACTCGATTCCAATCTATGGACGACAAGATATTGAGCCTGTACGCGAAAGGCATGACCACACGTGAAATCGTCGCAACGTTCAAGGAAATGTATGATGCTGATGTCTCGCCAACGCTGATATCAAAGGTGACCGACTCGGTACTCGAACAAGTGATTGAATGGCAGTCGCGACCTCTCGACGACATTTACCCTATCGTCTATCTCGATTGCATCGTGGTTAAGGTGCGTCAAGACAAGCAAGTCATCAACAAAGCGGTCTATCTTGCGTTAGGCGTCAACATGGAAGGCCAAAAAGAACTGCTCGGCATGTGGCTCTCTGAAACGGAAGGCGCCAAGTTCTGGCTTAACGTGCTGACAGAGCTTCAAAACCGTGGGGTAAAAGACATCCTTATCGCTTGCGTTGACGGACTAAAAGGTGTTCCTGACGCCATCAACACTGCGTTCCCAGAGACGCAAATACAGCTCTGTATCGTCCACATGGTGCGAAACTCGGTCAAATACGTCCCTTGGAAAGACTACAAAGCGGTGACGGCTGACCTGAAGAAAATCTACCAATCAGCCACAGAAGATGAGGCACTGCTCGCTTTAGAGCAGTTCTCTGAACGATGGGATAGTAAATATCCTCAAATCAGTCGCTCTTGGACGGCGCATTGGGAGAACCTCAACACCCTGTTTAACTACCCAGAGGATATTCGCCGAGCCATTGACACGACTAACGCCATTGAATCCCTCAACAGCGTTATTAGAAAAGCGATCAAGAAGCGCAAGCTCTAAACCGCTTTATGATTATGTTCGAAGATCGACTCACTGAATACATGTAACCCCGACAGTTACACAGAATTATTTACAGGGTCGCAAAGTATGAACGATGCTATAGGGCGGAGCTTTTGCACTAATGCCGTTCACTTAAGGTGAGCGGCATTGTTTTTTCTAGGATATCGGCTTGGTTCTTTCTGAACGACTCTAGGGAAGGCTCTTTCTCGGCGAGGTTCTCGTATTAAACTCTCACTCATTGAGTAAAAGTTTTGGAGTTGCCTCGGGATTGCTCCTGGTGACGAGTATGGAAGTCCCACTATCAGGCACATAATCTAAGATCAACTCAGGTAAAACAACCCCCATTGTCCCCACCATATTTTATTGATGCTATCGCATCAATCACCTTATTCTATTTCAGTAACTCTCTGCTCAACAAACGCGATAATGTCATCATAGAGCTCTGTAGGCAGGCGGCTAAGCTCGATTTTTAGTCCGCGCTTATCACTACTGCGAGAGACCTTGGCATATTTGTTCTTATCATCAAAATTCGCGAGCGTTTGGGTATCCCAGCTAACTTTCTCTGTGCCCTTCGCAATCTGCGCTTCCATCAAGCTAAGTACATGCTTTTGCTTGTCTTCCACATTGTCAAAATCGTCGAGTTTTACCTTGAGTGATTGGATGAAGCGTGATGCAGTCACCCCCTCTTTAGCTAGATACTTTTCGACCTTGGCAATTTTGGCGTAATAGCCATTAGGGATCCCCTCACAGTCCGGGAACACTTCTATCAAGCGTTGGTCGATTGCCGCAGCGGCAAAACGTTTACGACAAGTTTCTCGGCCAATATTGAGATACTCGGCTAGCTCATCAATCTTTTTAAACTGCTGCTCTTGCATAATACTTTGGTAGTCTGCACCTAGCTCACGATAAGATAAGCGCTTAACCGATTGAGTTGTTTGAATGAACGCAACGAGATCAGCTTGGTCAACGCTATCTTCAATCACCCACAAAGGCAGGTCTTTTTTTGCGTGCACACAAGCAAACCGGCGGCGTGAGCTATCAAGTAACTGATAAGTGCCCTGCTCGTCTTTGAGCGCAACCCCTTCGGTATGCACGCCCTCTTCTTGAATGGTTGGCAAGATGTCACGCACTGAATCCAGCGTGAGTGATTCTTGACGTCGAGGATTCAGAGAATGGATGGCCGTTTTCTGAGTCAACTCGTCCGCTTTAACGACGACTCGTTCCGCTGTGGCGGTTTTACCGCTCGCAAAGGTGAAGACCTTTTTAGGGCTCTCTGATTTGCTACGCTTACCAAGTTGATTGCCTTGGTTGAATCCAGTGCGTTTATCTTGTGGTCGTAACATGTTAAAGCCCCTTAGTTGCTAGCTGTTTGATTTCAGTGATGAATTGGTGGTAAACGGCGTTCACGGATGTCATAGCAAGGTCGAATTGTTTACCACTACAAACCTGCTCTGATTTACGAATATCCAGCACCGTTCGGTTGCTCTCTGCCGCTGCAACAAACGCCTCAGAGTGGCGAATCGCTGTCGATAGCAAGTGCCCTTGTGCTGCGCGCAACAACTTATCGAACACCTTCACCTCGTGTGCGCTTTTATCATCAAAATTCACCGGCAAAAGTTTCGCCCACTTCAGATTTGTACCTTTAGAAGGCAATTCCCGGAACGTACCCGGCATGGTGCCCATATAATTACTGGTTGATGCAAAGTCGAATTCGCGAGGCGTTACCGGGATCAGCACTGCATCGGCCGCTTCGTTAACGGCCCACAAGATTGGAGAGTTTTGTGGCGGCGTATCAATAAATATGAGGTCATACTCTTTCTTAAGCACGGGTAAGACTTTCTCCCGTAATACACTCACCATCTTTGCCTGCCCTACCTCATCTTGCCCCCAGTAGAAGTCGACAAATCGCTCATCAGACGGGAACGCGGGAATCACATCGAGGTTCGGAAGATGCGTCTTAAATGGAATAGCCTTCACGAGATCTTCGTAACTATAGTCGTTGAGGTATTGGGCGAAGTCCCCTTCCGGCTCAAATTCAGATAGGGCAATGTCGACCGCTGTCATATACACAGACTCATCATCCGCTTGGTGAATAAGGTTCTGCCCTGTCGAACCCTGTGGGTCTAGGTCTATTACTAAGCATCGAGCATTTAGGTTAAGGTCGAGCGCTGTCGCCGTCGCTAATGTCACTGTGGTGGTCGATTTCCCGGTGCCGCCTTTGTGGTTCTCCACCACAATTGTGGTCGGCTCAAAGCGCTGGTTATATTTAGGGAAGTTCATGAAATCCATCATGTTCGCCACGTCAAAGCGATTGTAGAGGTGTGTGCGCCCTTGAATGATGGGGGCGCCAATAATGCCCTGCTCTGTTGCCTCATCGATTCGTGAGTTAAACGTTACTCGAGATAGGCCAAACAACTCTTGAAGCTCTTTCTTCTTAAGTGAATGGTTGTAGATGAGACGGTCTACGCTCCCCTCTACCTCGCTATCCGTAACGTTGATCTGCATACGCTCTTTGATGACCGCTTTTAGATCAGCCTGCTCTTGTTGCATTCGTTCGCATACAAGCTCTAATGAATCGATGATAGTGCTCATTGAGTATCCCTAGTGCCTAAGTATTTTCCATCTATCATACATCACTAAAGTGGACAGTTAAACCATAGAAGAGACAAAATTGCCATTAATGGTTTAAAATAGAAATAACTCTGTGGGGACAATGGGGGTTGTTTTGTTTTATAAGACAATGCGAGTGTAGCTCTCAAGGCATCCTTATATAG
>NZ_JCBDGX010000002.1:0-17154 GCF_059834345.1 Vibrio sp. R11-SG3-ISO3-SZ | reverse complement strand
AAGTCATCCCGGTAGAAAAACTGGATTTAATCTGCACACCTTTGGTCGGGTTTGACTCCAGTGGCCAACGCCTTGGCATGGGCGGCGGCTACTACGATCGTACCTTAGCCAAATGGTTTGCCTGCTCGCAAGGCGCAAAGCCAATTGGCTTAGCCCATGATTGCCAACACGTTGATGTCCTACCTGCTGAGCAATGGGACGTGCCACTTCCAAAAATAGTGACCCCAAGCCGGATATGGGATTGGGAATAGACGCCATTTGCGGCTATAATCGCGCGCAATTCACCGATATTTACACCGCATTTAGGAGATGGGCATGACTCAAGATGAAATGAAAAAAGAAGCCGGCTGGGCTGCACTACAATATGTCGAAAAAGGCAGCATTGTCGGTGTGGGTACAGGCTCCACTGTGAATCACTTCATCGATGCATTGGGCACAATGAAAGACGACATCAAAGGTGCCGTATCCAGCTCTGAAGCTTCCACCGAGAAACTCAAAGGACTCGGTATCGAAGTGTTTGATTGCAATGACGTGACCAAACTGGATGTTTACGTCGATGGCGCGGATGAGATCAACCCAGCACGTGAAATGATCAAAGGTGGCGGCGCGGCACTGACTCGTGAAAAGATCGTCGCGGCGATTTCCGACAAGTTCATCTGTATTGTCGACAACACCAAAGCCGTTGACGTTCTTGGTCAATTCCCATTGCCTGTTGAAGTCATCCCTATGGCTCGCGCTTACGTTGCACGTGAGCTGGTTAAACTTGGTGGTGAGCCTGTCTACCGTGAAGGTGTTCTGACCGACAATGGCAACATCATTCTCGACGTTCACAATATGAAGATTGTTGAACCTAAAAAGACCGAAGATCAGATCAATGCCATCGCAGGCGTCGTGACCGTTGGCCTATTCGCTCATCGCGGCGCGGATGTCGTGATCACCGGGACACCAAACGGAGCCCAAATCGAGGCATAAAACGACTTAATTTAGTTATTTCCTTACAAACGGCGCCTTTAGGTGCCGTTTTTCTTTTTAGCCCGATAAAAATTATTCCTTATTCCGTAATTTTCTTACCCAAGCTGTATTTTTTTTGTTAACTTAGTGAGCAGAAGACGCACAAGGAAAACGTTTGCGTCACACTAAGTGTCGAAAAAACGTTGTCATTTAACATGTGCGCCAGTTAAGCCCCAATTTCCCATTATAAGGATGAACATAATGGCCAAAGTTTCACTGGAAAAAGACAAAATTAAGATTCTACTCCTAGAAGGCCTTCACCCATCGTCGGTCGAAGTTTTGCAAGCCGCTGGCTACTCCAACATTGAGTACCATAAAGGTTCCCTTGCAGAAGATGAGCTTCTAGAAGCCGTTAAAGATGCCCACTTTATTGGTATTCGCTCGCGCACCAATCTTTCCAAGGAAGTGATTGATGCTGCAGAAAAGTTAGTCGCGATTGGCTGTTTTTGTATTGGTACCAACCAAGTGGATCTTAATGCGGCGTCCGTTCGCGGTATTCCAGTGTTTAACGCCCCATTCTCAAACACGCGCAGTGTGGCAGAGTTGGTGCTAGGTCAAGTTCTCCTACTCCTTCGCGGTATCCCTGAAAAGAATGCCCTTGCCCACCGTGGCATTTGGAAGAAGAGTGCCGATCACTCTTACGAAGCACGCGGTAAACGCCTTGGCATCATTGGTTACGGTCACATCGGTACCCAGCTTGGCATCATCGCTGAAAACTTGGGTATGCGCGTCTACTACTACGACATTGAAAACAAACTCTCTCTTGGCAACGCGACACAAGTCCACACCATGAGTGAGCTTCTCAATAAGTGTGATGTCATCTCTCTGCACGTACCAGAAACGCCAGAAACCAAAAACATGATGGGCGCGGAAGAGTTTGCTCGCATGAAGCCAGGCTCAATCTTCATCAACGCCGCTCGTGGTACCGTGGTGGATATTGAAGCGCTGTGCCATGCAATGGAATCAGGCCACCTAGCTGGCGCGGCGATTGATGTGTTCCCGGTGGAACCAAAGACCAATGCGGACCCATTTGAATCGCCATTACAGAAGTTTGATAACGTTATCCTCACTCCTCATGTCGGCGGTTCGACACAAGAAGCGCAAGAGAACATCGGCGTAGAAGTCGCGGGTAAATTAGCGAAATACTCAGACAACGGGTCAACCCTATCGAGTGTTAACTTCCCAGAGGTGTCGTTGCCTGAACACCGTGACTGCTCGCGTTTGCTGCACATTCACAAAAACCGTCCTGGCATCCTGACGCAAATTAACACCATCTTCGCAGAAGACGGCATCAACATCGCGGCTCAGTATCTGCAAACCAGCGCAGAGATCGGCTACGTGGTGATTGACGTTGAAACGGGCCGCTCTGAAGAGGCGCTTGAGAAGCTAAAAAGCATTGAAGGCACCATTCGCGCGCGAATCCTGCACTAATGGTTCGTTGAGCAGCAATAAAAAACCACCGCGAGGTGGTTTTTTATTGGGATAAACTTAATTAAAGATGGGTTTATGGCTTGAGCGTTCGCTCTCCGCGAGCAATGCCTACCACGCCACTTCGCGCCACTTCAATCACGTCCGTCACTTCAGAAATCGCTTGAATGAAGGCATCCAGTTTGTCGCTGGTCCCGGCCAACTGAACGGTGTATTGCGAAGAGGTCACATCGACAATTTGGCCGCGGAAAATATCCGCCGTGCGCTTCACTTCAGCGCGAGCAAAGCCACTGGCTTTGACTTTCACCATCATCAGTTCGCGTTCGATATGCTCAAACTCGGTGACTTCTTGCACTTTCAGCACGTCAATCAGCTTGTGCAGTTGCTTTTGAATCTGTTCAAGCTGCATGTTATCTGAAATGGTCGTAATGTTGAGGCGTGATAAGGTCTCATCGTCTGTCGGTGATACCGTCAATGACTCAATGTTGTAGCCACGCTGAGAGAATAGCCCCACCACGCGAGACAAGGCGCCCGGCTGGTTTTCCAGTAGTAGTGAAATAATATGTCGCATAATTAGGTTCTCTCCGTTTTGCTCAACCACATTTTGTCCATACCCTCGCCTTTGATCTGCATTGGGTAAACGTGCTCTGTTTCATCGACATTGATATCCACAAACACCAAACGATCTTTCATATCCAAAGCTTGCTTTAGGCCCGCTTCCAGCTGATCGGGGGTTTCGATACGGATACCCACATGCCCATACGCCTGTGCAATGGCTGCAAAGTCAGGAACAGAACTCATGTAGGAGTTGGAGTGTCGCCCTTGGTAGATAATGTCTTGCCACTGTTTGACCATGCCCAAGAAACGGTTGTTGAGGTTAATGATCTTCACCGGAATATCATACTGCATCGCCGTAGAGAGCTCTTGGATGTTCATCTGAATACTGCCATCGCCCGTCACGACAACCACTTCTTCATTCGGCTTAGCAAATTTCACTCCCATACCCGCAGGAAGGCCAAAGCCCATCGTGCCTAGACCACCAGAATTGATCCAGCGGCGAGGTTTATTAAACGGATAGTAGAGCGCGGCAAACATCTGGTGCTGACCAACATCAGAAGCCACATAAGCGTCGCCATTCGTCAGCTTGTGCAGTGTCTCGATAACTTGCTGAGGCTTAATCCGCTCTGGAGAGGTTTCATACGCTAAGCAAGCGCGATCGCGCCATGTTTGAATGTCGTCCCACCAGCGAGTCAATGCTTGTTGATCGTTGGATGCTTGTTGATCTTCTAGCAGATCAACCATAGCTTGCAGTACTTTGTCCGCAGAGCCGACGATCGGCAGATCCGCTTTGACGTTTTTAGAGATGGATGAGGGATCAATGTCGACATGCATAACTTTCGCATCGGGACAATATTTCTCTAGATTGTTGGTGGTGCGATCATCAAAGCGAACCCCAACACCAAAGATCAGATCGGCGTTATGCATCGCCATGTTTGCTTCATACAGACCATGCATCCCGAGCATACCGAGCGCATTTTTGTGTGTGCCGGGAAAAGCCCCTAGCCCCATCAGTGTGCTAACAACCGGCAAATTCAGCGCTTCTGCCAATTTGAGCAGCGGTTTATCTGCTTCGGCGATCACCGCGCCACCACCGACATAAAGAACCGGCTTTTTCGCGTCGAGCAGCGCTTTCAGCGCCTTTTTGATCTGCCCTTTGTGCCCGCTGGTTGTCGGCTTATAAGAGCGCATTGAGATGGATGAAGGATACTCGTAAGGCAGCTTCACCAGAGGATTCATCACATCCTTAGGCAAATCAATCACCACAGGACCTGGTCGTCCGGTAGTGGCAATATAAAAGGCTTTTTTGACCGTTTCAGGAATATCTTCCGCTTTTTTCACCAAAAAGCTGTGTTTTACCACAGGACGAGAGACACCAACAATGTCACACTCTTGGAACGCATCGTTGCCAATCAGGTTATTGGGCACGTTGCCAGAAATGACGATCATCGGGATAGAATCCATGTACGCCGTCGCGATCCCCGTAATGGTATTGGTCGCACCGGGTCCAGAACAGACAAGCACCACACCTGGATTGCCCGTTGCTCTTGCATAGCCGTCGGCCATGTGGGTAGCGGCTTGTTCGTGACGCACGAGAACGTGCTTGATTTGGTCGGTTTTGGCGTGCAGCGCATCATAGATATCAAGAACGGAACCACCTGGGTATCCAAAAATCTGTTCAACGCCTTCTTCGATCAGAGATTGCACCACCATCTCTGCTCCGGACAACATTGCTGCCATATTTTTCTCCTTACCAGTACCTCAATCAATAAGGTCAATCAATTGAGCTGGTTTTACATAGTCTAGGGCTTATTCGTAGCCTAATCGAAATACATACACTTTTTCGGCTATGTCCTGCTCTGTCGTAACAAAAAGCAAGGTAACGCAACAAATGTAACGTTTAATTAGCACCAGGTCTAATGCGATTTACCTCGCAAAATTGACAAGATGCTACTAAACAAGGAAACAGGGCCTTAAATACTCACCAAGTGGCACCAAAGCAATACAAGGCATTAAAGTAATGGAAAATTTTAGTCATATATATTGTTTCATCACTTCTTATCACCCTAATCTCATTGGCTAAAGCTGATGAGTAAAGCGCAAAAAAAATCCCTCAATGACTCATGTATGCCATTGAGGGATTTTTCATCAATCGAAAAATTATCCTAGCGCGGAACTACTTGCGTTCCGGCTTATCACTGTACATTTCTTCGATTTCGTCCTGATATTTATCATTAATCACTTTTCTTCGCAGTTTTTGAGTTGGCGTTAGCTCGCCATCGTCCATTGAGAAGGCTTTAGGCAATAGTTTGAACTTTTTCACTTGCTCAAAGTTGGCCAACTCTTTTTGCAGATCTTTGACTCGCTTTTCCAGCATTTCGACCACTTGGTGGTGTTTTATCAGCTCGACCCTGTCGTGATACTTAATGTTCAACTCTTTGGCGTACTCTTCCAAGCTGTCAAAACAAGGCACAATCAGAGCGGAGACAAATTTGCGCGTATCGGCAATCACCGCCACCTGCTCAATGAAGTGATCTTTGCCGATCGCCCCTTCAACCACTTGAGGCGCAATGTATTTACCGCCGGAGGTTTTCATCAGCTCTTTGATACGGTCGGTAATAAAGAGATGGCCATCCTCATCAATATGCCCCGCGTCTCCTGTCTTCAAGAAGCCTTGCTCGTCAAAACTCTTCGCTGTCTCTTCAGGCATTTTGTAATAGCCACGCATAACCATAGGGCCACGAACGAGAATCTCGTTGTTCTCTCCGATTTTCACTTGCGCACCGGGCATAGTGACACCAATAGAGTCAGGGTTAAAACCGGTATCGCTCCAGCATGACACTGTCGCGGTGGTTTCCGTCATACCGTAGCCTAACTTGACGTTAATGCCTAAGGCATGGAAAAAACGGCCAATGGTTTCATCAAGCTTTGCGCCGCCACAAGGCATAAAATTGATGCGACCACCCAATAAAGCACGCAACTTCGACAAAACCAACTTATCCGCAAGCGCATGTGACTTTTTCAGTAGAAAAGAAGGCTTTCGTCCCTCTTGATGACACGCCGACACCTTAGCGCCCATATTCACCGCCCAAGTGAACAGCACTTTGCGAATCAGTGGGGCTTTAGACACTTTTTCATGAATGGCCGAGAAGATTTTCTCGTAAAATCTTGGCACCGCACACATCACAGTAGGGCGCACTTCGCCTAAGGCATCACGCACTTGCATGGTGTCTTGCAGATAGCAGTTGGTCGCGCCTTTGTAGAGCACGTAGTAAGTCCACGCCCGCTCGAACACGTGAGACAACGGTAAGAAACAGAGCGACACATCCTCTTGAGAGAGGCTCAGACGTTTGTCATGCCCTTCGAGTTGCGCGGCAATGTTAGCGTAATCGAGCATCACGCCTTTTGGCTGACCTGTGGTACCTGAGGTGTAAATCAGTGTGAGCAGATCATCGGCGTTTGCTTGGCTTAAACGCGCGTCAAGCTCCGCTTGGTGCGCTTGGCTGCCGCTGGCAATAAACCCTTTCCAGCTCATCGCGTTCGGCGCATCCCCTAATTCGATGTCATCGGACATAGCGACAATCAACTCAAGCTGCGGGCACAGTGTCGTGATCTCTAACGCCGCATCAAACTGGGCTTGCTCGCCAACAAACAGTACTTTCACATCTGCGTTTTCTACGATGTATGCGGACTGGGCGGCGGTGTTGGTCGGATAAATAGGAACAGTCACGATACGGGCTTGCAGCGCACCGATATCAGCGATGGTCCATTGCGGCATGTTGTTGGAAAAAATGCCGACTTTATCTTGTATTCTCAATCCTTGAGCCAATAGTGCAAGCGACACGGCGTCCACTTGCTGACCGAACTGCTTCCAACTGATGTCTTGCCAAGCACCGTTCACTTTGTGCTTGAGCGCGGCGCGCTCGGCGCCTTGTGCAATTCTGTCTCGAATTCGTTGTACGATATGAAAATCTAAATTGGCCATCACTTCTACCTTTAGCTTACACCTGTAAGCCTTATTTCAGCGCACAAGTGTACATTTCAAGTTTGAAAAGGCAACTGACACTCATCAAACTTCTGCCGCTAAATAGTAAAAAACCTCGGGAGGCCAGAGCCACCCAAGGTTTTTTAATACAAGAAAAGTGTGTCAATTAGTTTAAAGCGACCACTTCACCGCACACCATCATCAGTTGATCACGCAACCAGATGTGGCCTTTGTCTTTTTCACTCGACTCGTGCCAGCTGAGGTAGCCACTGATACTGGCGTTCTCAAACGGGAACTCAAGTACTTGTAGCTGCTCTTTGTTGGCGGCATTTTCAACCATCCAACGCGGTGCGATAGTCACGAGCTCTGACTGACCGACCACGTACAGCACGTTACTCAAGCTCGTACCTTCATAGTACGCTTGTAAGTCTAGATCACGATAAGCTTGCTCAGAGAAGCTACGTTGACCATGGATTTTAGACAGTTTTGCGTGACGCTCACGCAGCAAGTCATCTGCGCTCACGCTGCCGTTAATGCGCGAGTGTGCTTTTGATGCGACGACAACCAATTCGTCTTGGAAGATTTCTGTGCTTGAGAAACCTTGCTCATCAAAACGGGCGTAATCAATCACAAAATCAATTTCTTGATAACGCATGCGCTCAGCCAATTGACGGTCAAATTCCGCATCGAGGTGCAGTTGAACATTCGGTGCCAACTCGTGAATCGTTGCCATGATTTTTGGTGCAAAACGCATGTCACAAGGGCTGCAAATACCAAGCTTGAAAAGACGTGTTGACGTTTCAGGAGAAAACACAGAACTTGGCAGCTCGTTACGGATCAGTTGCAACGCTTGGCGCACAGGGCCAAACAGTTGGCGAGCGCGTTGAGTCGGCTGGATACCGCGACCTTGACGCATAAAGAGTTCGTCATTAAACATCACTTTTAGGCGTGCGACAGCGTTGCTCACTGCAGGTTGAGACATGCCCAAGTTATGCGCAGCGCGTGTGATGTTTTGCTCTTGCATCACTGCATCAAACACGGTTAATAGGTTGAGATCCACTCCACGTAACGTACTTTCCATACGGTAGCTAGACATAGCGCTAACCGATTCTTTCTTGTCATTCATTTGGCAAGCCTCATTAAAATTCGTCAAATTCATTCAATATTTTTGATGCGAATAGGTGGGGAACAGAAAGCCGTGGCACGGGATGGCACTCGTATTTCTAAGTCAGATATTTCCTAACGCATTACTACTATCAACGAATCAAACTGCGCTTATCAACTAGATTGATATTTAATCAGTATTTTTTATCATACAAATCAGAAAGAACTTACAAATCAACATGTTAATCCACATATAAAAATAACTAAAACGCTGTTTTTTATAGAAATATACAAATATTTTATATACCTAGCGCATTTCCATATCGCGCCGCTATTATGGAGGGAATCAATAGTTACTCTCGCAGATACAAAAACAGCATCAATAACTGATGCTGTTTTTGTCGAATCAACGTAGCGCCTATCTCAACGCTAGGAGGGGGTAACATAACTTGGAAAATCCACTCGCTCCCATAGTTCACCGGTCAACGCCAACTGATCATCCCAACGCCCTTTTTCAATCCACGCCACAATTGCCTGTGCGACATCGGGGTAATTCACACTCTCTGCTCCAGGCTCATCGAGCCAACGACGAACAATCGAGGCATCCAACATCTCCATCGACGACGCCAACCCGAGATCCTCTAATGTTGCCACATTGCTCAGTTGCTCAAACTGCCCACTCAAGGGCTTGAGTAGCAGCTTCTTACCCAACGTCAACGCTTCTGATGGCAGCTCAAAACCACCATTGGCAATCACCCCACCGCAGCGATTGAGATGGTGATGAAAAGAGGAGACGCTGAGTGGCATAAACTCGATATTGTCGATAAGTTCAGGTTCGATGATTTCTGGGTGATAACAGATAAAGCGATGGTTAACAAAGCGAAGCAACAACTCCGAAATGTCGGCGGTGCTTTCAAACGGCAAATAAACCAAAATAAACGCTTCTTCTGCCACTTCTTCTCTGTGCGTATGCACAATTGGTGGCAAAATGGGTTGATCAAAATGATACCAATGCAACCCGATGTGATAATTGGCTGGGGCAAAATGCTCGATGACTTGTCTATCAAACCAACTCGCGCCACGTAAAGGGACAGGGTAGCGAAAGGCGTTTTGGTGGCTGATGCTAATCGATGGGATGTTTTGTTGCCGTGCGGCCCAAGCAGACACAGGCTCGAAATCATTGAGGACGAGATCGTACTGAGATAAGTCGAGCTGTTTGACTTCTCGCCAAAAGTGCCAGGGGTTATTGCTCAAGGCGGTTTTTAGGTAATCCACCTGACCTTTATTGGTCACAAATGAAAAGCCTTGCCGAGTTTGATAGTCGCCAAACTCCTCCATAGAGAAGTACTTAGACTTTTCTCGCCCAGAAAAGAGAAACTGCACCTCCAACCCGCTCTTTTTTAAACACTGTGCCATTGCTCTTGCACGAGCGATATGACCATTACCAGTGCCTTGAACGCCATACAGTATTTTCACTCATTAACCTCCAATCAGGGTGAGGGCAGCTTGAGCACACATCATGCCCAAGACGGCGCCTAACAACACATCAGTGAGAAAATGGACACCCAACAAGATACGAGATAAGGCGATGAAACAGGCCCAGACTAACGCGATGACCGCTAAGCCTGGATAAAAGTGTCCGATCAAGGTGGCCATTAAGAACGCCGCTGCCGTATGCCCAGAGGGTAAACTGTAGCGATCGGATGGCGTAATAAAAGAGGGCACCAGATCTGACAACTCCTGCGGACGGCGGCGCTTAAATAGGTTTTTCAACGTCCAGTAAATCGGAAGCTCGATAAGAAACGCCGTTAAACCAACAAGCAGAAACCAAGCCCCAGTATCGCCACCCCAGCCCCACGCTAGAGCGCCAAATAACACATAGAGGTGCCCATCACCTGTGTGAGAAACGGCTTTGCTCAAGCGAGACACAGGCCAAGAAAACTTGTGCTGCAAGCAAAACAATGAGAACGCCAAATCTAACTTCGCGATAGGTTCGATAGTACGCATGACCGACTCCTTTCCATGACGGTATTGATGACAAATTAAGCGTTTTTGGTGACAGGTTCGTGAACGTTTCACTGTAGTTGCGTGACATCAACATTCAGTAGAGAACGCAAAACTTTGCGTCTGTTGAAAATAAAGAAAACAAGAAAGAGGAGAAAACTTGCACTTTAGGGTTGACCTATGCGGTTGAGTACGGTACTAATTTGTTAACTTAATTTTGTGGATATATAACGACCTTTAAGGACACGTTAATCATGTATATGCGTTTTTCTCTCCTGCTGAGCCTCCTCCTTATCGTGACCAAATCGCGCGGGTAGGCTGTGGACGAAAAACCACCACACAGATTCAAAAAGCCCGCATCAATATGCGGGCTTTTTTTTACTATAACGAAACCGGAAGTCATCGATTCACTCACTCAAATGTGTAGAAATCACTAAGGAAGCAAACATGAACGATCAAGTCATTATTTTCGACACCACATTGCGTGATGGCGAACAAGCGTTGTCAGCAAGTTTGACAGTTAAAGAGAAACTGCAGATTGCCTACGCGCTTGAAAGACTCGGCGTTGATGTTATTGAAGCAGGCTTCCCTGTATCGTCTCCGGGTGATTTTGAATCCGTCCAAGCGATTGCTCGCAATATCAAAAATAGCCGAATCTGTGCGCTTTCTCGTGCAGTGGCAAAAGACATCGATGCGGCGGCTGAAGCATTAAAAGTCGCAGACCAATTCCGTATCCATACCTTCATTTCAACCTCTACAGTGCACGTTCAAGACAAGCTTCGCCGCAGCTACGACGATGTAGTCGAAATGGGTGTCAAAGCGGTTAAACATGCGCGTAACTATACCGATGATGTCGAATTCTCGTGTGAAGACGCTGGCCGTACTCCAATTGACAACCTATGTCGTATGGTCGAAGCGGCGATCGATGCAGGTGCCAGTACGATCAATATCCCTGATACCGTAGGCTACACGGTGCCCAACGAGTTTGGCGGCATTATTCAAACTCTATTCAACCGCGTGCCAAACATCGATAAAGCGATTATCTCTGTTCACTGTCACGATGACCTTGGTATGTCTGTTGCCAACTCAATTGCAGCGGTTCAAGCAGGTGCACGTCAAATTGAAGGCACCATTAATGGCATCGGAGAGCGAGCGGGCAACTGCTCTCTCGAAGAGATCGCGATGATCATCAAAACTCGTCAAGAACTGCTTGGCGTTCACACTGGCCTTAAACACGACGAAATCCATCGCACCAGTAAACTCGTCAGCCAATTGTGCAATATGCCGATTCAATCCAACAAAGCGATCGTCGGCGCCAACGCGTTTAGCCACTCTTCCGGCATTCACCAAGATGGCATGCTGAAGAATAAGAACACTTACGAAATCATGACGCCAGAGTCGATTGGATTGAAAAACCAAGCGTTGAACCTAACCAGTCGCAGTGGACGTGCCGCGGTGAAGAGTCATATGGACTCGATGGGCTACAAGAGCGAAGAGTACAACCTAGATGCGTTGTACGAAGATTTCTTGAAGCTGGCTGACCGCAAGGGGCAAGTGTTTGACTACGATTTGGAAGCCTTGATGCACTTCTCTAACTTGCGCGAAGAAGATGACTACTACAAGTTGAACTATCTCAGCGTGCAATCTGGTAGCGTAATGGCCACCACCAGTATCAAGTTGCAGTGCGGTGATGAAGAGCGCTGCGAAGCAGCCGTCGGCAATGGCCCGGTGGATGCCTTGTACCAGTGTATCTATCGCGTCACTGGGTATGATATTGTGCTGGATAAGTTTGACTTAACCGCCAAAGGTGAAGGGGAAGATGGTTTGGGCCAAGCGGATATTATCGCCAACTACAAAGGCCGAAAATATCACGGTACCGGTGTTTCAACGGACATTGTCGAAGCCTCAGGCCAAGCCCTTCTTCACGTGATCAACAGCATTCACCGTGCAAACCAAATTGCTGAAATCAAACAGAAAAAAATCGCAACCGTATAAGACGCCTGAGACTCCGGTCTCTAGGCTTCACGATAATTAAAATTAAAGGATTAACATGACAGACAAAACGTACAACATTGCCGTTCTCCCTGGTGACGGCATCGGCCCAGAAGTAATGGCGCAAGCCAATAAAGTACTGGATGCGATTGAGAGTAAGCACGGAATCCGCTTTGAGCGTGAACAGCATGATGTGGGTGGCATCGCCATCGACAACCACGGTACGCCACTCCCAGAGAGCACGGTGAAGGCGTGTGAAGAGTCCGATGCCGTTCTATTTGGCTCAGTAGGTGGTCCGAAATGGGAACATCTACCGCCAAACGATCAACCTGAACGTGGTGCGTTACTGCCGCTACGTAAACATTTCCAACTCTTTTGCAACCTGCGCCCAGCTCAAATCCATTCTGGACTGGAAACCTTCTCACCACTCCGCGCAGACATCTCTGAGCGTGGCTTTGATATCGTCGTCGTGCGTGAGCTGACTGGCGGCATCTACTTCGGTCAACCGAAAGGACGTGAAGGTGAAGGCGCCAACGAGAAAGCGTTTGATACCGAAGTCTACCACCGCTTTGAAATCGAGCGTATTGCGCGTATTGCGTTTGAGTCTGCACAGCTGCGCCGCAAGAAAGTGTGCTCAATTGATAAAGCGAACGTACTGCAAAGCTCTATTCTATGGCGAGAAGTGGTGGAACAGATCGCAAAAGAGTACCCAGATGTTGAGCTTTCTCACATGTACATCGATAACGCCACGATGCAGCTTATCAAAGATCCGGCTCAGTTTGATGTCATGCTGTGCTCGAATATTTTTGGCGACATCATCTCAGATGAATGTGCGATGATCACCGGCTCAATGGGTATGCTCCCTTCTGCCAGTCTCAATGAGAGCAAGTTTGGTCTGTATGAACCCGCTGGCGGTAGTGCCCCGGACATCGCAGGCAAAAACATCGCCAACCCAGTAGCGCAAATTCTGTCAGCAGCGCTCATGCTGCGTTACAGCCTAGGCGAAGAAGCCGCAGCGCAAGATATTGAACATGCCGTGTCAAAAGCGCTAGCCGCTGGCGAGCTTACCGCAGACCTTGCTGGTAACAACCCCGCTCTGACGACCTCAGAGATGGGCGACAAAATCGCTGGATACATTTTAAACTCGTAATCGACAGACCAAACACAACAGACTATAAGTCGTCATGACACCGCCAATCGCCGCTTGGCATTGGCGGGTTTATCGACAAGGACGACGAGGAAGAGCAATGGGTAAAACATTATACGAAAAGGTGTATGACGCACATATCGCCGTCGAAGCCGAGGGTGAAAACCCTATCCTTTATATTGATCGTCACTTAGTGCATGAAGTGACCTCACCACAAGCGTTTGATGGCTTGCGTGAGAAAGGACGCACCGTGCGTCAAGTCAGCAAGACCTTCGCAACCATGGATCACAACGTCTCGACCACCACCAAAGACATCAATGCATCCGGTGAAATGGCGCGAATCCAGATGGAAACGCTGTCCAAAAACTGTGAAGAATTTGGCGTCACACTGTATGACATCAACCACAAATACCAAGGCATTGTCCACGTAATGGGCCCTGAGCTCGGTATTACGCTTCCGGGTATGACCATCGTATGTGGTGACTCACATACCGCAACGCACGGAGCCTTTGGTTCCTTGGCATTCGGTATCGGCACCTCAGAAGTTGAGCATGTGCTTGCCACTCAAACCTTGAAGCAAGCGCGCGCCAAAACAATGAAGATTGAAGTCAAAGGCAAGGTCGCCCCTGGCATCACAGCAAAAGACATCGTGCTTGCCATCATAGGGAAGACCACTGCCGCAGGCGGCACGGGTTACGTAGTCGAGTTCTGTGGTGAAGCGATCCGAGATCTGTCGATGGAAGGTCGTATGACGGTGTGTAACATGGCAATTGAATTAGGCGCTAAAGCAGGCCTGATTGCACCCGATCAAACCACTTTCGATTACATCAAAGGTCGTAAATTTGCGCCTACGGGTGCCAACTGGGACGCTGCCGTAGAGTATTGGCAAACCCTGAAAACCGACGATGACGCCAAGTTTGACGCAGTCGTTACGCTAAATGGTGCAGACATCAAACCACAAGTCACTTGGGGGACAAACCCAGGACAAGTGATCGCCGTCGATAGTCCAATCCCTACGCCCGAGAGCTTTCAAGATCCTATCGAGAAAGCCTCTGCTGAGAAAGCCCTTGCCTACATGGGACTAGAAGCTGGCAAAGCGCTGTCTGACTACTCCGTTGATAAAGTATTCGTTGGTTCTTGTACCAACTCTCGTATCGAGGAT
Source organism: Vibrio sp. R11-SG3-ISO3-SZ (assembly GCF_059834345.1). Lineage (NCBI taxonomy): Bacteria > Pseudomonadati > Pseudomonadota > Gammaproteobacteria > Vibrionales > Vibrionaceae > Vibrio > Vibrio sp. R11-SG3-ISO3-SZ. Next base: position 2,763 of record NZ_JCBDGX010000002.1, on the reverse strand, counting down.
ATGCGCGCCGCTGCCGCAGTGGCGAAAGGACGCAAAGTGGCGGCTCATGTGCAAGCGTTGATCGTACCGGGTTCCGAGCAAGTGAAAGCGCAAGCCGAAGCTGAAGGGCTCGATGTCATCTTCAAAGAAGCTGGCTTTGAATGGCGCTTACCTGGTTGCTCTATGTGTCTAGCCATGAACAATGACCGCTTAGGGCCAGGAGAGCGTTGCGCCTCCACATCAAACCGAAATTTTGAAGGTCGACAAGGCCGTGGGGGGCGTACCCATCTAGTCAGCCCTGCCATGGCCGCGGCTGCCGCCATTGCTGGCCACTTTGTTGATATTCGTGAGTTAAACTAAGGAGACACCACATGTCAGGATTTAAACAACATACCGGCTTGGTTGTGCCTCTCGATGCAGCGAATGTCGACACTGATGCAATCATTCCTAAGCAGTTCCTACAAAAGGTTTCGCGCTTAGGGTTTGGCAAGCACCTCTTTCATGATTGGCGATTTCTAGATGATGCCGGCGAACAGCCTAACCCGGACTTCGTCCTCAACGCTCCCCGTTATAAAGGGGCCTCAATCCTGCTCGCACGCGAGAACTTTGGTTGTGGTTCATCACGTGAACATGCTCCTTGGGCGTTAGCCGACTACGGTATCAAAGCCATGATCGCGCCGAGCTTTGCCGATATTTTTTACGGCAACTCGATCAACAACCAAATGGTCCCTGTGCGCTTAGCAGAACAAGAAGTCGACGAGATTTTTCAATTTGTTGAGGCCACTGAAGGCGCGGAAGTGGAAGTGGACTTAGAAGCGATGAAAGTGCGTGCTAACGGCAAAGAGTACAGTTTCGAGATCGATGAGTTCCGTCGTCATTGCTTGCTCAATGGACTCGACAACATCGGTTTGACCTTACAACACGAAGAGAAGATCGCCGCTTTTGAGGCGAATATCCCCGAGTTCTTGCGTTAATCTCGCACTTACCATAAAGCTGGCAACCTGCCAGCTTTTTTTTGACCACTCTGAAGATGAAATATATCAGCCACTCGGCGGGTCTCAATCATTATGTACGATTTGTCAGATCAGATTTGTAAAGGTATAAGATGAAAACATCGCTCGCTGCACTTCTCCTGCTCGCCCCTATCTCCGCGTTGGCTGCACCCGAATCAAAACTTTGGGCATATTGGAACACAAGCAACCCGGAACATGCAGAGTCAATCTCTCATCAAGCATGGCAAGAGCTCCTTGATAAATATCTGGTTGTGCAAGGCGAAGACCATCTGTTGCGTTATGGCGCGTTTGAGCCTCAAGATACACTCAAACTCAATCGATATATCGAGTCATTGGAGACGCTCGACCCTCGTCAATTACGCCAGAACCAGCAATATGCCTATTGGGTAAACCTGTACAATGCCGTCACCGTTAAACTCATCATCGACCACTACCCCGTATCATCCATAACGAAACTCGGTGGGCTATTTAGCTTTGGCCCTTGGGATCAAGATGTCCTGACGATCAATGGCCAAGAGGTCACTCTCAACGATATCGAGCACCGCATTTTACGCCCAATCTGGCAGGATCCTCGTACTCACTACGCCGTCAATTGCGCCAGTCTTGGCTGTCCAAACTTGCAGGCGTCTGCGTTCACCGCAGAGAATACTGAAGCGCTGCTAGAACAAGCCGCAGAGGCATTTATCAATAGTTATAAAGGAGCAGAGATACAAGGTGAGACACTCACTCTCTCCTCAATTTATGATTGGTTTGCCGCAGACTTTGGCGACAAAGAAGCGCTGTTTGATCACCTAACCCACTACCGCCCGGAACTGGCCGAGTTTTCAGGCAAAATACGCTACGATTACGATTGGCAACTGAATGAACGAAAAGAGTAGTCGAATGCAACAAGAGTAAAAACGAGAAACGCCCAGCTGATTAGCTGGGCGTTTGAGTGTTCAAGCCTGGCGATGTCCTACTCTCACACGGGCGGTGCGGCGATCCGCAAACCACACTCTACGTTTTTAAGAGAATTACAACGAGAAACGCCCAGCTGAATTAGCTGGGCGTTTGAGTATTTAAGCCTGGCGATGTCCTACTCTCACATGGGCGGTGCGGCGATCCGCAAACCACACTCTACGTTTTTAAGAGAATTACAACAAAAAACGCCCAGCTGAATTAGCTGGGCGTTTGAGTATTTAAGCCTGGCGATGTCCTACTCTCACATGGGGAAGCCCCACACTACCATCGGCGCTAATTCGTTTCACTTCTGAGTTCGGCATGGAATCAGGTGGGTCCAAATCGCTATGGTCGCCAAGCAAATTTTGTTGTCTACTCACCATGATGAGTGAGACGAATAACTGGTGCTGATAGGCAGATTCGAACTGCCGACCTCATCCTTACCAAGGATGCGCTCTACCACCTGAGCTATATCAGCACTCATAATCTTGTGTCGGTGGACTAAAAAAACCCGTCTAACAACGGGCTCTCTTTATTTTTAGATACCTTGTTCTAAAAATCAGAGGTCTTACCTTTGTCTTCACTCTATATAAAAAGTGAAAAGAAATTGGAAGCCTGGCGATGTCCTACTCTCACATGGGGAAACCCCACACTACCATCGGCGCTAATTCGTTTCACTTCTGAGTTCGGCATGGAATCAGGTGGGTCCAAATCGCTATGGTCGCCAAGCAAATTTTGTTTAAGTTCTCAGAAGTGAGTGCCTAGTTCCTAGAACTTAATAATTCGGAAAGCTGTGTTTATTGTTTCTAGCTACTAGGAACTAGAAACTCGT
>NZ_JCBDGX010000001.1:0-38242 GCF_059834345.1 Vibrio sp. R11-SG3-ISO3-SZ | reverse complement strand
ATAATTGATGAACTGATGGATATCTGGGTTTTCGTAGTAGAGATTGTATTGCAAGACGGTGACGGGGGTATCGCAATCAGCGACGAGTGCTTGGCTGCCTTTGGGTGTCATCAAGGCAAACGCGCCGGCAAGGACAAGGCAGACAAGCGTTTGACCGTAACAGCGGGCCAGCCCCAACACAAGGGCAAGCAGTACATAGCCAAACATAAACAGCGCAGGAAATGCGACGATGTTTTCTACCCACCAGAGGGACTCTTTCAGTGATAACCCTGCCCAGCACAAGGCTGGGAAATAGACAATTGCCCAAAGAATCCAACGCTTCACTCCACCTCTCCCTCAACGTTAGCGCCACTTGAGACAAGGCCCAATCGCGCGTAACAAATTAGAGTAAGTATGGTCGATGATTGACGTTTTCACCGAGTTTTAACGGCTTAGCCCAGGCTAAGCCGTTAAGAGCGGCTAAAGTACACCGCGTGATTGCCTAAAGCGGCTCCACGCGTACGGCAGCGACCTTAAATTCCGGGATCTTTGCGTGCGGATCTTTGGCCGTGGTGGTCAAACGGTTGACCGGTGACTCCACAAAATGGAACGGAATAAACACCACCCCAGGCTGCATACGTTTGGTGACAAAAGCGTCGATCTCAATCTCACCTCGCCTGGTGGAAACTTTCAGCCGTTGCCCATTGCCAATACCTAAGCGCTCGGCGTCCTGCACACTGATCATTGCTCTTGGCCCGGCAAGATTATCCAACCCTTGGGTTTTTCTCGTCATGGTACCGGTGTGAAATTGCTCCAGTACGCGGCCGGTAGTCAGCACCAATGGGAACTCCTCATCCGGCAGCTCTGCGGCATAGCGAAAAGGAATCGCCTCCATTTGCCCTTTGCCACGCGAAAACTGCGTCTGGTGCATGATACGCGTCCCTTCAGGGTTATTCTTATTACTCGGCCACTGCACGCCATTAGGCGGGATGTTGGCCCACTTTAAACCGCCATATTGTGGCGTAACTCGTGCTATTTCATTGGTGATATCCGAGACCTGACGATAACGCCACTCCCCGCCCATCGCATTGGCGATTTCCTGAATGATCCACCAATCTTCTTTCGCCTCGCCCGGCGGCGCTACCGCAGGAGTAATGCGCTGCACTCGGCGCTCTGTGTTGGTAAAATGGCCAGCTTTCTCAGCAAAACTGCACGACGGCAAGACCACATCAGCGTACTGCGCGGTTTCGGTAAGGAAGATGTCTTGCACCACCAAGAAATCGAGACTCTCAAGCCCTTCAATCACGTGAGCTTGATCCGGATCGCTCAATACCGGGTTTTCACCCATCACATACAAACCGCGTACGCTGCGATCGCACGCGCCATCGATGATTTCTGTTAAGGTCAATCCGGGCGTGAGCGATAGATTGGGCGCATCCCAAGCAAGAGCAAATTTATCTCGCACCAAGGGGTTATAGACCTTTTGGTAGCCCGGGTAGTTATTGGGCAGCGCGCCCATATCACACGCACCTTGCACGTTGGATTGGCCGCGCAGAGGGTTAATACCGCCGCCTTCAATACCGATGTTGCCGCACAAGAGTTGCAAATTGGCGATGGAACGAACGTTATCATGACCGGTAGTGTGCTGAGTGATGCCCATTGAGTAATACACAGCGGTACGTTTCGCCGTGCCTATCATGCGCGCCATGGCGAAAATATCGTCCGCCTTCACACCGGTGACCAGCTCCACGCTTTCTAACGCGTATGAGGGCGACATTACCTCTTGCATCATGGTATCAAAACCGTCTACGCGCTCTTCGATGTAATCGTGGTCATACCAACCGTGTTTGATGATTTGCTGCATAACGCCATTAATCAGCATCACATCGGTCCCCGGACGATGCGCAAGATAGAGCTCAGCGTGATCGGCCATGGCGATGCGTTTCGGGTCGGCGACAATCAAGCGCGCGCCATGATGACGCACCGCTTGTTTGATGTGTGAAGCGATGATCGGGTGCGCAGATGAAGTATCTGATCCTATGATAAAGATGATGTCAGAGTGCTGAATGCTCGGAATATCATTGGTCATCGCGCCACTGCCAAGCGCCGCTTCAAGCCCAGTGACTGTCGATGCGTGGCACAAACGCGCACAATGATCGACGTTGTTGGTGCCTAGCTCGCGACGGATGAATTTCTGAAACGCGTAGTTGTCTTCGTTGGTGGTTTTGGCTGAGGAGAAACCGGCCAGTGCATCCGAACCAAAGTCGCGCTTGATGGCAGAGAACTTGTTCGCAGTCAGCGTAATCGCTTCAGACCAAGACGCCGGTTGCAACCAACCATCTTTACGAATCAACGGCGTGGTGAGGCGCTCGTCACTGCCAATAAAATCAAAACCAAAGCGCCCTTTGACGCACAACATGCCCTCGTTAACTGGAGAGACTCCGCCTGTCACCGCCATGATACGATTGCGCGCTTCATCCACATGCAGCGTCAGCTTACAGCCAACGCCGCAGTAGGTGCATATGGTATCCACCTGTTTCAATTCAATATCCCGGCCTTGCGCTTTATTGCGCTTATCCACCATCGCCCCAGTCGGACACGCTTGCGTGCACGCACCGCACTGTACGCAGGCGGAATCGCCCATTAAGGTGCCATTGGGGCCAAAGTTAGGTCGTAAATCGGGGCGAAGTTTCGGGTGGCCTTTTTCGTCGGTCATAAAGCTCAGCACGCCATGAACGCTTTGCTCACGACACGCTTGTATGCATTGACCGCAACTGATGCAACGATTGGCATCAAAAACAATAAACTCTGAGCTGCTATCGACGCAGAATTTATGCCGCTCATCGCGCACCGCTTGCCAATCGGCTGCGGATTGAACCTTCACCGATTGCGGGTGGTGTTGCTCGGCCTGATAAGTGGTGGCGTAGTCACGCAGCGCACAATCGGTGTTGGCTTGGCAGCCACATTCTAGACAGCGCGCGGCTTCCGCCATGGCTTGCTCGTTATCAAAGCCTAGCTCGACTTCGTCAAACGAGCATTCACGCTGTTCGGCGCTGAGCTCAGGCATGATCATCCGCTTCACCTGCTCTATCTGCTTAAACTGAGCAGGGTCGACTTTGTTTAGCGACGGCTCTTTGCGCGCGTTAAATGGCTTGACAGGCAGTGATGCCATAGTGCCATTGAAAAAGCGATCGATGGCTTGCGCGGCAATTCGCCCATCGGCTACCGCTTCAATGGCAGTGGCAGGGCCTCGGCGAAAATCACCGATACTGAACAAGTTGCCACTGCCGTGATGCATGGTAGTCTCATCCACATCAGCGGTATTCCAACGGGTGATAGGAATATCCAGTGTTTCATGACGCATGAAATCCAGATCTGGGGTTTGTGACACGGCCGCTATCACGGTATCAAACGCTTGTGTGAAATACTCACCGGTCGGCTCTGGACGACGACGACCTGAGGCATCGGGTGTCCCTAGCGCCATGCGCTCAAAGGTGACTTGATGTACGCGCCCTTGCTCGTCCGCATGGTTTTCCACTGGGTTAGTTAAAAAGTGGAACTTGACCCCTTCGTGTTCCGCTTCCACGATTTCATAATCTTCGGCAGGCATTTCATCGCGGGTACGACGATAAATCAGTGTGGTATCGGCGCCAGCTCGCACCGCAGTGCGCGCGCAATCTATCGCGGTGTTGCCCCCACCGATCACCGCCACTTTTTTCCCGGTGGTAAAGCGCTGCTCGGTAACGTAATCCTTGAGGTAATCCACTCCAAGATAACAACTCTCAAACGTGCTTCCCGGGTAGTGCATTTCGACCGCTTTGGACGCGCCAACCGCAAGACAAACGGCGTCATACTCTTCACTCAGCGCACTGAGTGTGTTCGCCTCACCTAACTTGCTGTTGGTATGAATCGTCATGCCGTTGCGACACAGCAGAGCTATTTCTTGATCAAGAATCGATTTGGGTAAGCGATACTCAGGGATACCATAACGCAGCCAGCCCCCGGCTTGTGGCATCGCCTCAAACACGTCCACTTGATAGCCTTCATTCGAGAGGTAGTAGCCCGCTGTCAATCCGCCCGGCCCACTGCCAACAATCGCGACACGTTGTGGCTTGTCGGCTTTTTTCTCCGGTACATAGGCCTGATAGGCACGAAGATCAGCGTCGGCTGCGTGGCGTTTGAGCTGGCGAATCGCGATCGGCTCATCGACGAGCGAGCGGCGACACTCACTTTCACAAAACGCAGGACAAACGCGGCCAATCGACAATGGCATCGGCAGCGTTTTTTTAATCACTTCGACCGCTTTTTGATGATCATTTTGCGCAATATGGTAGAGATAGCTCTGAATATCGACCCCAGCGGGACACGCGGTCTGACACGGCGCTTCACAATCGGCGTAGTGATCTTCCATGATGCGATTTAAGGCCCGGCGGCGATGCTCTGAAAGCGCAGGAGACTGCGTCACCACATTGAGCCCAGAGTAGACCTTCAATTCACAGGCACGTATCATGCCGCCACTTTCCACTTCGACCACACACAAATCGCATGGGATTTTGTCGTTTGAACGGTTCAAACCACACAAAGATGGGATCTCAACGCCGCAGACGTTCGCGACCTCAAGTAACGTTTTGTCCGTTTCGACAATTCGATAAGCTCCATCAATGATTATCTCAATCACACCGCACTCCATTCTTTGCGACATTACACCTTTATTAACCATACAATATTAATGGTTAATGACCTGTGATTGATCACACATTCGTACTCTTTAGCACGTGAATTTCCGCAGTGGATTTCATGTCAAGCCTATGCTCACCTAAGTTTCTGATATTGTTCAGCACCCATCGATAATCATACAAATAAATTAGGCATCATATTGTTAACAGAAAGGGTAATTATGTGGCACGTCATTTTCATATTTGTAATGTATAATTTCGTTTTTAACATTTAATTATAGATAACAATAATGTTACTTTAGACACCGTTGGTCACACCGATGAATCAAGAGTTTAATTGACGAAAAACGGTGTTAATGAGACACCATTCTTTCGGTATTTTTATGGTGATTACTATTGGGGTAATGACTTTGAAAATATCGCTTTAAATGGCGTTTAATAACACTCTGTACGTGTGGCAAACATTCCAAACTATCTCATTTCATACTTTGATCCGTGCGGTTTGCCCACTGCACGGTTTTTTTTCGTCTTTTTCTCGAGACATCGCATTTTGTGAAGCATCGCAATAATTATCCACTTGATTAACAGGTGAATAATTTTTCTCATGTCGAAGCGCCAGTTTGCCCCCTATAATTATCCAATTGTTTAATTGTTGATTGGAGAAGCCCGTGCAAGAGAGACCACGCCGCGCAGGTCGACCGACGCAAAACATTGATGCCCGAGACGCGCTCATCCTCCATGCGCGCGAACTGTTTATGGCGATGCCGTATGACAAGGTCTCGACACGTTTAGTTGCGCAAAAAGCGGGGGTCAACGCCGCGATGATTCGCTACTACTTCGGCAGCAAAGAGGGGCTGTTTGAGACCATGCTGAGAGACACACTCGAGCCGATGAAACATCAGTTGCAACAGATGTTTAGTGTCGGTTCTCAGCAAAGTTTTATCGACATTATGCGCACTTACTATCAAGAAATGCACAAAACGCCGCACTTTCCCAAGCTCATTTGGCAAGTGATGAATATGCCTGAGTCGCAAACGCAGCGAAAACTCATGCAGAAAGTCTTTGATGACGTGGGCCGGCCTATGCAGTCAATGATTTTTGAGAAGCTGGCCGCCAACGGCATTATTCGCCCGGGTATGGATCCCCTGCTGTGTCGAGTCTCCTTTATCAGCTTGATGGTGTTTCCGTTTATCGCACCCGCTTCTCTTCTCTCGATTCATGGCATTGAACTGAGCGAATCTTTTTTAAACCGATTACTTGAACACAATATTGACGTTCTTAAATATGGCTTTTTACAAGCCCAAGGCGAACACGATGAAAATTAATAAGAAACTGCTGTTTTTCCCTGCGCTTGGGGTCGGGATCCTCATTCTCGCCCTCGCGATCATGACCAAGCCGCAACTGCCTGTAAAGCCAGCGGGCGAGCGTGCCAGACTGGTCGATACCCAAACACTGGAACTCAAAGCGATAGCGCCACTGGCAATTGGTTTTGGCAAAGTTACACCAAAAGTCGAGTGGAAAGCCATCGCGGAAGTCACGGGGAAAATTGTCTATCGACACCCGGGTCTTGAAAAAGGACAAGTCCTACGTGCGGGGACGGAAATTCTGCGTATTGACCCGCTCGACTACGAACTCAAATTGGTTCAAGCCCAAGCTGATCTCAATTCTGCTCACACCTCTTTAGCTAAGCTCAACCAAGAAGAAGCCAACCTCAAACAGACGTTAGTGATTGAGTCAAATCGACTCGACATTGCCAACAAAGAACTCGCGCGCCAACAAAACCTGCGTCAAAAAGGGCTGAACTCTCAATCCGACGTTGACCAGCAGCAGCAAAGCACCTTATCGCAACGTAAACTGGTGCTCGACATCGAGAACCAAATCGGCTTGATGCCTGACGAAAAACGCGTTGCAGAGGCACAAGTAAAAGTGGCAACCTCCAAAGTGGACGAGGCCAAGCGCTCTCTCGAGAAAACCATCATTCGCTTGCCTTACGACTTACGCATCGCCAGCGTTGACATCGAGCAAGACCAAGTGGTCAATCTACAGCAAACCATGGTGGTCGCTCATGGCATACAAGTGATGGAAGTGGAAGCGCAGCTCTCGATTCATGACATGCTCACCATCGCAGCAAGCCTAGGTGAATTTGGCCGCGACGACTCCGGCATTCCGCAACCCAATATGACGGATATTAAAGCCAACGTGCAGTTAAGTAGCGGAAACCTCAAAGCCTCGTGGCCTGCGCGTGTGGCGCGCATCAGTGAAACGGTCGATCCTAACCAAGCGACGGCGGGCGTCATCCTCGAAATCGAGCAAGACTATCGCGCACTTGCGCCGGGCGCTACGCCGCCACTGGTTAATGGCATGTTTGTGCGCGCGGAAGTCGAAGGCCAAGCCAACCCGAGTTGGGTTATCCCTGAGCGGGCCCTCCATGGCAATACCATTTATCTGCTCGATGAAGAGAGTAAATTGCGCATGGTGCCGGTTGAGGTACTTTATCGCCGTGATAACCAAGTGGTGATCGAGGGGGATTTGGAGCAAGGCCAAGCGTTGATTCTCAATGATCTCCTCCCTGCGATTGAAGGGATGCTGCTCAAAAATGCGCGTTCGCCACAGGAGCCGAAATCATGATTCGTTTTTTCGCCAAGCACCCAACGGCGGCCAACTTATTGATGCTCACCTTGCTACTGCTCGGCGTGACATCTCTCACCACCATCAAACGTGAGACATTCCCTGAGTTTGATCCGCCATATATCATGGCGGGCGTCGTCTACCCCGGCGCGTCGCCACAAGAGGTCGAAGAGAGCATTTGTGTGCGCATGGAAGACGCGGTGGATGGTCTGGCCAATATCGTTGAAACACGCTGTGAGGCGGTCGAAGGCTCAGCGCGTTTAGTGCTAAAACTGGACGAGAAAGCCGATATTGGCCGCATGTTGGTGGATGTGCAAACTCAAATCAACGCCATCAACGATTTTCCGCAGGAGATCGAATCTCCTATCGTTCAAGAGTTGGATTGGAACGAGCCTGTGGTTGATGTGGCTATCACCGCAGATACCACATGGCCAGAGTTAAAAGCCTACGCCGAACAGCTTAAGCGAACGTTAAAGCTTGACTATGGTGTGTCGCTGGTCGATGTGGCCGGGTTTTCTGATCACCAATACCGAGTGGAACTCGATACCAGTGCCATTCGCCAACTGGGTCTGAGTGTTGGCGATATCGCGACGCAAATCGGCAAGCAGAACGTCAAACTGCCCAGTGGCAACGTGGAAACACCTGACAAAAACTTTCTCATTCGCTTTGATGAGCGACGCGTCACACCAGAGGCGCTCGAAACGATTGTGGTTGGCTCTGGGCCAAATGGTTCTCTGATTCGCTTGCGAGACGTGGCTAAAATCACCGATCGCTTTGAGCTCGATGAGCAAAAAGTGCTGTTTGATGGTCACCCATCCGCCCTACTTAAAGTGAGCAAAAACAAAGAAGACGACGCACTGCGCATTAAAGAGCGCGTGGCTGCCTTCGTGGCCGACCAACAAGCGCACGCGCCCGATGGCGTCACCCTTGAAATGACCAATGACCTCTCATCGGTGTTATGGGACCGCCTGACCATGATGGTACGCAACGGCTGGCAAGGGATCGTGTTGGTGTTTGCCACCATGTGGCTCTTCTTTAGCCTACGCTACTCGTTTTGGGTGGCCGCAGGCTTACCGGTGGCTTTTTTAGGTGGGCTGTTCTTGATGGCGCAGCTTGGGCTATCCATTAATATCATGTCCTTGGTCGGCTTATTGATGGCGATCGGTATCATGATGGATGATGCCATCGTCATCGCTGAATCCATTGCCGCCCATTTAGATCGAGGTGAAGAGATCGATGACGCGGTGATCAAAGGCGTCAAAAAAGTGCTCCCTGGGGTGATCTCCTCATTCTTAACCACGGTGTGCATCTTTGGTAGCTTGCTGTTCCTGCAAGGAGAGATGGGCGCAGTGCTCAAAGCGGTGCCGCAAGTCCTGATTTTGGTCTTAACGCTCAGCTTGGTGGAAGCGTTTTTGATTTTGCCGAATCACCTGTCGCACTCACTGCACAAGCAGAAAGTCGAAAAAGCGCCCAATCGTTGGAAGAAGCGACTGCTCGATTCATTTGAGCATTTTCGCAACACCACGCTGGTCAATGCTGTCGACAAAGTGGTGGCCTACCGTTACGCATTTTTAGGCGCGGTGGTGGCGATGCTGTTGATCTCTGCCTCTACACTGGTGAGTGGCATTTTGAAGTTCCAACCCTTTCCTGAACTGGATGGTGATATCGCCGAGGCTCGAGTGATTTTGCCGCCGGGATCTTCGCTGCGCCAAACTGAACAGGTGGTGGATCACATTGTTGCTTCAGCACGCAAACTCGATAAAACCTGGAGTCAGGAGTTTGAGCAAGGCAGACCGCTCGTTGAACACATCACTAGCCAGTTTAATACCAACGCGGATGCCAATGAGTCTGGCCCACACATTGCGACGGTGAGACTCGATCTGCTTGGCGCGGAAAGTCGCAACACCCTTATTGATGATTTCATTGCCGCGTGGCGCGATGATGTCGGTGAGCTCGCCGACCCCATCTCTTTGGTATTTAAGCAGCCGACAATGGGACCGGGTGGCCGCGCGATTGAAATTCGCGCCAAACACGATTCATTGGAAGAGCTTAAAGCCGCCTCCATTGAGATTCAGCAATACCTCAACGAATTTGATGGCGTACATGGCGTCTTAGATGACATGCGCATGGGCAAAGAAGAGGTGTTGGTGAAGCTGCGCCCAGGCGCTGAGAGCTATGGGGTCAACGGGCAACTGATCGCATCGCAACTTCGCGCGGCGTTCTTTGGACAAACGGCGGATGAAATTCAAGTCGGCGTGGAGAACATTTCTATCGAGGTGAGGCTGGACAAAACGCAGGCTGGCGATCTTGGCCAGTTGGCCAACTTCCCTATCATTCTTGCAGACGGAAGCCAGATCCCACTGGCCAGTATTGCAACCTTGGATTTCCAACGCAATTACGTGCGCATTCAACGTATTGATGGGCTAAGAACCGTGAGTGTGTTTGGTGATACTGACAACACCAAAGCCAACTCCACCGCCATCATTCGTCAGTTTCAGCAGCAAGAAGCGCCAAGACTGGTCGCTAAATACCCGGGGCTGAGATTTGATTTTGAAGGCGAAGCGAAAGACGCCGCGGAAACCGGCGCCTCAATGGGTAAAGGGTTTTTGCTCGGGCTGTTTGGCGTGTTCGCCATCTTAAGCTATCAGTTCCGCAGCTATCTTGAGCCGTTTGTGGTCATGCTGGCGATTCCACTGGCGTTTATCGGTGTGGTGTGGGGCCACGTGCTGCTTGGCCACCCATTGAGTATGCCGAGTATGATGGGCTTTGTATCGCTGGCGGGGATCGTGGTGAACGATTCCATCTTACTGGTGCAGTATATCCGCCACCATGTCGATGAAGGGGACAGCGTGCACGACTCCGTGGTCAAAGCGAGTCGCGAGCGTTTTCGCGCCGTCTTTCTCACCTCGATGACCACCGCCGCCGGCTTACTGCCGCTCCTGACGGAAACCAGTTTGCAAGCGCAGGTTATCCAGCCGCTGGTCATCTCGATTGTGTTTGGTATCTTCGCCTCGACACTCCTGGTGCTGTTTATGATCCCGGCTGCCTACGCCATCCTAGCGGATTTTGGCTTGGTGCATAAACACGAGGAAATCTAACAAAAAATAAGGCCAGAGAACATGCTCTGGCCTTATCTTAGAATTCTCTCATCCGAGCAATTACGCTGCTTTAGATGATTGAGCGATTTGTAGATCTTTAGCTGGGTAAGTCAACATCAATCCGTCCGCTTTAACGTGCACGTAAAAACCGCCACTGCTTAAACCGTAAACGGTCATTGGGCCGAAGTCCTTACCTTTTGTCGCTACTACCACATCACCGATTGCGTACATTTAAACCACCTCAATTAACTGGATTTTTCACTAACCTACCTTAGGTTATGCGGCGACTGTAAGGGCATTTTTATCCGGTGCCTAATCCAGTTTTTTATCGTTTCGATTAGCAATAGTTAACCATTTTCAATTAGCGCTGGATTTCTCGTAATAGATTGAAAATAATGACCAATCAACACCTTCCCATTCACCGAGGGTGCCAACGAACAAATATGGGAGAGCGGGCAATGACGCAACCGATCTATCTCTTTGATTGGGGAGATACCTTAATGGTCGATTTTCCAGACCAAAGCGGGAAAATGAGTACATGGGAAAAAGTCGAAACGGTAGAAGGCGCCGAGCAGACGTTACAAGCACTCGCAAAAGAGCATGCGGTTTACGTGGCCACCAGCGCTCAGCACTCCTCAGAAAGAGACATTGAACAAGCCTTCCAGCGAGTCGGGTTAGACAACTACCTGAACGGCTACTACTGCAAGGCGAACCTAGGGTTAGAGAAAACCAGTGTGGCGTTTTACGACGCCATCGCAGAATCGCTGGAGGTTGAACCAAGCCATCTGATCATGGTTGGAGATTCACTGGAAAAAGACATCTACCCTGCCCAACAAGCCGGGCTCAATACGGTTTTGTACAACCCAAACAACGATGCGGTACCTGAAGGCATCACACACATCCAGTCACTGACTCAGTTGCTCGAACGCGACTAAAGTACAAGCCAGAGAACAAAAAAGGCAGAGCTCAGTGGTCAATACCACCTTGGCTCTGCCCTTTTCATCTGTGACAAACTCGAGACATTAACGTCAGATTAAGCCGCCGTGGGTTTGGGCTGATAGCGACCCGGTTTATGGTTCATGGCCAAGATAAGGTTAGTCGCAATCGCGCCCAGTACCGACAATAGAATCAGATGGATATCGACGATAAACAGCGACAAAATCACGATGGTACAGTCAAGACCCATTTGCACTTTACCGGCACGAACACCAAAACGCTCCTGAAGAAACAGCGCCAAGATGTTAAAGCCACCTAAGCTCATTTTGTGACGGAATATCACCAGCATACCAACGCCGATTAATCCACCACCCAGTAACGCCGCATACACGGGTTCAATACGGGCAATCTCAATCAAGTGATGAAGATGGTCGACCGCAAACGACACTATGGTCACCGCAATAAACGTGTTGATGGTAAAACGCCAGCCCATACGAGTGACCGACAAAATATAGAAGGGTAAGTTGAGAGCGAAAAACACCTGACCAAAACTAAAATCACTCACTTTAGTGAGGAAAATCGCCAACCCCGCGGTGCCACCCGTGAGCAGACCTACCTTGTTAAAGAAGATCACCCCAAGTGAGACCAGGGCACTACCTAAAATGAGGGCGAGTAAGTTTTCTCGCAAGCTATGTTCATTGTCCATAATCCGGCTTCCTATCCTTTAGATTCAAAAAATTCTCAGAATCAAACGGGCATAAGATGAAGTTGTTTGGCAAAAATGTCGAGATCGTCCGTGATAATGATCACATCATAAGTGTTAAAGGAAGTTTACACAGTGTTCACCAATTCAGTGCATTTAGGGCGTACCAGCCCATACCACTGTGTGTTGAAAGAGGTTGAGCGCAACTCGGTGAGCGCTGTGCCGCTTTGATCCGTACAACGCCTTGTGATTAAACAGGCACAAGCGTCATTGAGAGGAGTAAAGCAGAGAATGAAGGTTTTAATCGTGGGTGGCTCTGGCGGTATTGGCCTTGCTATGGTCAAGCAGCTTATTGAAGATGACACTGTCGACACCGTTTATGCGACGTTTCGCCAACGTCAACCGTTGCTTTCGCATCCCAAGCTCAACTGGTTTTTGGTGGATGTGTGTGATGAGGCGCAGATTGAGCACTTAAGCCAAACCATGAGCCAACTCGATTGGGTCATCAATACGGTGGGCCTGTTGCATGACGACACGCATCAACCAGAAAAGCGACTTGCGCAGCTCGACAGCGCGTTTTTCCTTCGCTCAATGCAAACCAACGCACTGGCGACAGTGTTGCTCGCTAAACACTTGCAACCGCTGCTGATGAAGAGCAAACAGCCGAAATTTGTGAGCTTATCGGCTCGGGTTGGCAGTATCAGTGACAACCGTTTGGGTGGCTGGTATAGCTACCGCGCCTCAAAGGCGGCACTCAATATGATCATCAAAACCCTGAGTATTGATTGGTCACGGTTTAAGCCGAGCAGTTGCGTATTCGCGCTGCATCCTGGGACAACCGACACGGCGCTGTCGAAACCTTTTCAATCCAATGTCCCCGAAGGAAAACTGTTTTCCCCTGAGCGTGTCGCGCGTCAATTACTGACGATGGTGTCACAGGCCGATGAGCAGCTCAGCGGTGAGTTTCTCGCTTATGACGGGGCGCGCATTGAATGGTGAATGACCTTTAACAGACGATCACGCCATTGGCCACCACTTATCGATAAAGACTATTTGGCGATAGGCTGAATCGATAAGTGGTGGGAGGCCAGTTGCCATGTTGGGCCTCTGTGGCCTTTCGCTTGGTACATCGCCAAGTCCGCCAAACGCATCAAACTGGTTCTGTCTTGCGCATGGTCTGGGAAACAACTCACCCCGATACTCACGTCTAATCTCACCGCTTCGCCCTCGAACACGATAGGTTGATTGAGGTGATGCATCAGCTCATCAATAAGAGTGTCGAGACAGGAGAAATCATCGAGTAAATCGAGACAAACGACAAATTCATCGCCACCCAGCCTGCCGACAAAATCACTGTCACGGAACGAGTGGCTCAATCGATGCGCCACCGTCACCAAAATACAGTCCCCTGCGTCATGGCCAAAGGTGTCATTGATCTGCTTGAATTTGTCCAAATCAATAAACAGCAACGCGAGCTTGTGGTGCTGCAAACGCGCTCGTTGCAAGGCATCGTCCAGTTTGGCATTAAAGGCACGGCGATTTTTTAGGTTGGTTAACGTGTCATGCTCAGATAAGAACGTCAGCTGCTTCTGTTTCTCTTTTAACTGCAACGTTTGACGTTCCACTTCACGTTGTAACTCTTGCTTGGTCACCGTGGTCTCTTTGAGGTTGCTGGTCATGCGATTGAAAAAGGTCGCTATGGTTTCAAATTCTGAATCCATTTTTTTCAGCGATACCTTGGAGTCTAAATCCCCTTTGGATACCGCCACAATCGCCCTTTTGATTTCCGTCGCCCCAATACGATAGCGAAGGAAAATGTGCAAACTGATCAAACACACCACAACCGAGCCGATGATCATCCACCCGGCGGCAAACCACATCAAGGCTTTGAGTTCGCGGGCGCTCTTATCCAATACTTGGCGATGCACATACGCAAGCTCCTCAGTCATGGTTTGTACAATCATGCTGTAGCGAGATTGAAACAGCTCACGACTGCTCAAATCACTCGCCAACGGTAAGGCCGAATCTTGCGCCGAATAGATCCGACTCTCTTGCGCAATCACAACGGAAAGGCCGTCACTCATTCTTTGCATATTGTCCAACCGGTGATCACGGTTTTCAAAAGTGCTGAGCTGCGCCGCGAGGTCTGAATGAGCGCTGATGACGTGATGCAAGCTCTGCTCATCATAAAACTGCATGAACAACCACAACTGACTTCTCAACATATCCACCGACAGTTGCAGTTCGACCACCTGATCCAATTCGATTTTTGTTTGACGCTGCTGGGCGTTAATGTTTAGCAATAGCACCACAATCAACACGGTCAGTACGAGTGTGGTCCCAAACAATAACGAGAGTTTCTTGGTTAACGACTTCAGCATAATTAATCTCGCAGCTCCGACCATTGCTCAAACGGCTCGGTGTAGAGCAGTTGACGAAAATCTGGCATATCATTGTCAACCAAACCATTTTGCTTCGCCCAACGCGCTTGGATCTGCAGGTTGGACAGCAGAGCGTTGCCTAGGGACAATCTGAACACATAGTCATCCCACGACCACGTGATTTGTTCCGCCGGCAGCGCAAGAAACTCCGCCGCCAGCTTCTGCGCGTTCTCTGGGTTGAGGTGAATCCACTCTATCGCTTGATCGAGCGATTGAATCAGTTGCATAGGTGCATCATTAGCTTGAGCCAAATAGGGTTGAGTAGAAAGTAGATTAAAGCTCAATTGATACAGTCCGGTTAAACCGAGATGATTAATTTCACCGCCGGTTGCTTGGTGAATCTGGTAGATCATGGGCTCCCAAGCCGAAATGGCATCCACCTGCCCTTCAAGTAGCGCTCTGACTATCTCTGAAGATGCTACAAACACCTTGTTGATATCGAGATGGCTCGCCTCATGGGACAGCAAGACCGCATCCAAATAGAACTCGCTCGCACTGCCTTGAATCACGCCAATGCGTTTACCTTGCAGCTGACTCACTTGACGAATGTCCGACGAACTGAGTGAGACCAGTTTTACGTCATTGTCTGACTCGACGAAGGTGGCCAGTAGTGCCAGTTCAGGGTGATCAAAAGCGTTAAACATGGCGACCGATTCCGATGCGGTCGCCAAATCGACCTCGCCTTGCATCAGTAACTTCGCGCACTCGACCCCACCGGTGCATGGGATCATTTCAACGGATAAGCCCTGTTTGTCATACAGCCCCAACGCGTTTGCCACAATAAAGGGGGTGGAGAGTGGCGTCGTCGAGACGGCAATCCTCATCGTATTCGATTCACCTTGCTGACCATTCTTACCTTTGGCGCCCAACCACATAAACAGTGCGACGAAAACCACACTGATCCCTACCCATAGCCACTGACTTTTTGTTGTTTTCTGCATTCATTCTTCGCTTTATGTACGCAATCACGCTCGTATAAATCTAGTCAATAGTTGACTATCTGAACAGAAAAAGAGTGAATAAAGCCGAGGATTTCTCACAATTAACGCGCCCATCAAGCAAAGTGCGCCTTCGGTTGTTGTGCGATTCATGATAGTTAGCCTTATTAGGCTTAATACCTCATGCTTTAGCTCCCCAAACTGGTGCGCGTGCAACCATGCACGCACCAACAAAGTGAAATTAAATTACACAAAATGAATCTTCCGTGACATTAAAAATTAGTTGTTGATCACATTTAAACAATGAACTATGTTACCCAAATACAAACATGTAATTTAACTACAACGAGGGAGTTGGGTATGTTATCAGTGATTAAAAATCTATTCGTTCACGATAGAGACTACGCAGGTCGCGACATCGACCTCGTCATCGAACGCTTGGCGGCGCAAACGAAAACCGACCGTCACGCGTGGTCTTACTTACAAGACCTGTCCGTTTACGAAAACACCACCAGCGGCATGCGCGTGTATCCGCATGAAGTGGCAAAATACGCCGCATAAACGGCGCGCTCAGTTAAACATCGACATTCATATCTCAATAGGCCTCATCGCGAGGCCTATTTTTGTTTCCCTTGTTGCACAGTTTTCTTGTCAAAAGGTGACTCCTCGGACTACTCATTAAGTATCATTTCGTATAGGTTGTTATCAAAGCGGCGACTCAACTTATGAGTGACTCTATCGGTGACGCGATATTGCACATGAGCAGCGAGGCATCGCCCTAGACAGAAGTGTACCCATCGCATCTCTGACACAATCAGTGACTTGATGCGCGGTGTAATAAGAATAAAGTGGTTGTCTATGTATAGTATTTCGCTTTGTGTTCGCTCCAACACTCAGCTAGAGAAACATCTCGAAAAGCAGGAACTTGGCTTTTCTTCTGCGATTCTCATCCAGTTATTTTCCAGCCAGTCCCCTAAGACGGTTCAAGGGCTTTCTCGTACCTTGCACAGCAAATGGCCGGATGCGGTGATTATCGGCGCCAGTGCCCAGCACGTGATCCACGATGGGGTCATAGAGCGCGGAGCGACACAGGTTGTGATCACGCGATTTGATCACACCACCTTGACCTATGCATCAGCGCCAAACGCCAGCGGTGCACAAGGCGGAGAGTCCCTGTCTCACTCTCTGTCACTGAGTTCAGAGACCAAGGCCATACTCTGCTTCGTTGATAGACTGACGGCAAAAGGCAACACCTTCTTCCGCTGCTTTGACAACAGCGCCATCCCCGTCGCGGGCGGCGCCTCAACCATCACGGAGCAAGGCCGCTGGGTGCTGCTCAACGGCGAATGTTACCAAGAGTACAGCGTCGCGGTCGCGATTCACAGCCCTAAGCTTCACGTTTGGCGCTCAGCGTTCAGTGAGTGGAACGCCATAGGTCAGAGATTTAAAGTCACCCAAACATCCGACAACACCGTCTATACGCTCAACCATCAAAACATTACCGAGTTGTACCAGCGCTACTTAGCCGATGGGCAGCAACTGCCGCAACAAAAACTGATTGATTTCCCGCTCATTAAGGGCGACCCGACCCATCAAGATGTCTATCTACCGCAGTATGTGGATGAGAATTCGGGTTTGGTGTTTGATAAAGCCCTTAACGTTGGCGATGAGGTTCAGTTTTGCTATGTGCACCCCGAACTCACCATTCACCAAGTTCAAGACAGCGCTTACCACCTGGCTCAGCAGCAGCCCGATGCGATCTTTGTCTTTAACTGTACGTCTCGACTGGACTTTATCGAGGGCAATCAAGAGTTAGCGCCACTGCAACAAGTCGCGCCGACGTATGGATTTTATTGTATGGGCGAGCTCTACAAAGAGCAGTCCACTCAAGAGATTTTGCACCACAGCATGACCTACCTTGCCATGCGAGAAGGCGACGCCAGCGGCCCGGTACCGTCGCTCACACTCGATAACACCTCCAGTGTGTCGCCGCTGTTTTCGATGATCCGCAACGCGTTTGCTGATTTGGACACGCGCAATCTGCAAATGCAGCACAAAATTCAATCCCAAGCCGACGAGTTGGCATCAAGTTATCGCATTGACCACACCACAGGATTGCCGAACCGCTCTGTTCTTCGTCAACAACTGGCAAAAATCAGCGACGATAAAGCCCTGTTTACACTCAAATTAGCCAATCTCCCCGAAATCAATGAGAAATATGGCTACGCCATTGGTGACCGTCTGCTGATGCTGCTGACCTCTTTTTTCATCGACAATCTGGATGATGTCTTTGCGGACAAGGCCACCTTGTATAGCCTTGGCGTGGGTGAATGGGCGACGATTTTTACCCTTGATAAACAGCTAGACAGCGTACGCGAGCGCTATTACCGTGCCATCAAACAAATAGAACATTTCGATCTGGATCACCTGGGCATTGTGGAGACCGACCACATCGCCGTGTCCATCTGCGCAGGCGTGGTGTATCGCCGTGACTTCCCACATTGCAGCCCGGATGAGCTGTTGTTTAAATCGGTCGATGCGCGTCGCTACGCAATTAAACATCACCGCTATTTGTATAACGCCAGCAACTTGGTTTCTCAAGACCAAGAGCGTCAGGTCCGGTTGAAGCAATTATCTGTGGCGCACAGCGCCATCAATCAACATCAAGTGGTGCCGTTTGTTCAACCGATCTTTGAGGCAAAAACCCGCGAGCCAGCGTTCTATGAGTGCTTAGTACGCTTGCAGCATCAAGGTGAGATTGTCTCTCCTGGCTTGTTCTTACCGCATATTCAAGGTACGCGCCTCTACACCAAGATGAGTCGCCAAATGATCAAGTACACCTTTGCTAAAATGCGCGAGAATAACGATATCTTCTCATTGAACCTCTCTCCGCAAGATCTCCTCGACGACCGAACGCTGGCCCTTTTAGAACAAGAGGTGCATAGCCTTACTGACCCCAGCCGCGCCGGAATTGAGATCGTCGAGTCTGAGCAGATCCGCAACTTTGCGCGCATGCGTGAAGTGTGTGACCATTTTCGCGCCATGGGTGTCGCGATCATTGTGGACGATTTTGGCTCTGGTTATTCCAATTTGGATGAGATCATTAAGCTCGAGCCGTCAGTCATCAAACTCGACGGCAGTTTGATTCGCACCATAGACCAAGACGCCAAACAGCGAAAAATTGCCTCGCAGCTGGTCCGATTGTGTGAAGTGTTTGATGCCAAAACCGTCGCAGAGTTTGTGCACAATGAACAGGTATGCCAAATCGCCACGGACATTGGCATCGATTATCTGCAAGGGTTTCATTTAGGTGAGCCAAGAGCGCTGGATTAAAAGACGCTCAATAAACAAACCAACGCGCACCAAGTGATTAACTTGGTGCGCGTCTGTTCAAGGGTCTTTTATTGCTGCTCAGCGCGAATTCTCAGCACTTGTGCGTAGGTACAATCTCCGAGCATATCGTAGGCATGGAGCGCCGCCTGCCCCATGACGAAGGGATGAGGCTCGTTAGCCTGACGATTCGGTAAATCTCGCAACATTTTTTCCGACGAGCCATCACGTGTAGGGTGATTGGACAGGTAGATATCCACGCCAGCCTCTTTTGCAATCTCTTTAAAACGCTGAGCGGCCTGACTATAGGCAAGGATTCTCTCTTCATCCGGACCATAATTTAGCCCTGTTCCGCCCCACAAACTGACGATGTGTTGTACACCTTTGTCATATACCGGGAAAATTAGCGACATCGTACCCGGCGTGTGACCCGGAGTCAGATAAATGCTCACTGTCGTATCACCTAAGGAGATGGATTCACCGTCGGCTACTGTGATGTCACGTGATGGTTTCTTACCCCAACGAGGACTGGCAAAGTCTTGCACTGGCTGCTCCAGACGCGTCCACTCGACATCGGTCATCACCAAGCGTGGCTGGTAGTGCTCGACGAGGTATTCTTGACCACCATAGTGATCGCCATGACCATGCGTAATGAGCAAATACTTGATTGAATTGGGATCCAAACCCAACTCAATCAACCCCGCTTCAATATATTGCTTAGCTTGCGCGTTGTTATTTAACGCATCGACTAAGATAATGCCGTCACTGGTTGTGATGGCCCAACTGGATACGCCACCCGTGCCGATGTAGTAGAGGTTATCAAACACCTGTGTCGGTGGGATGGGTTCAGAGCGCCCCTTGCCGCTTTTCTTTTCTTTGCGCTTCTGTTCGCTGTTCACTGTGCGAATCGCCATATTTCGAATCGGCGACTCAAGATCGCAAATATTGGTCAAACCTGGAAACAAGTCGGCGTATTGCATGCCTTTTTGCGCATACTCTTGCGCGGTGGGTTCACTGGCATGGGCGCAACATGCCAATGCCATTAGAACAGTCGATGCAAGTACTTTCATTGGTTGCTCTTATCCTATTAAAAAGTGGTATTAACCGCTAACCAGTAACGACGCCCGTCTTCAACATAACCATACTCATCCACCGTTGTTTCTTGATCAAACAGGTTGTAAATGCCTGCCATCAACTTAACGTTGTCTGTCACTCGCCAATTTGCTCCGAGATCAACATAAGTGATAGACGGTGCTAATGTACGCGTGCTTGTGCTGGTAATGTTGTCTTTCTCGCGGCTTTGATAATTGACACGCAACCATGAGTTAACGTCATCGCGAATCGCCCAATCACCATTGGCAGAAATTAGATGCTCAGGTGACTGCACAAGCGGCAATCCGTTGTCCTCGTCATCGGTCTTTTTCTCACTGTGAGTATAGGTGTAACTCGCGCTGACTTTAATCGTGCGCGTCAAGCTTTTCGCCACAGTACTTTCTACACCGTAAGTGTTAGCCTCATCAATATTGACGTAGGTGCGATCACAGCGTCTGCGGTCGGTACAACTCGGGTCGACAAAGTCGTTTTCAATCTTGTCTTTAAACTCGCTATAAAACAGCGTGACATTCGCCGATAAATCCGCAGTATCAACAAAATAGAGGCCCACCTCGGTATTCACCGATGTCTCAGGTGATAGGTCTGCATTACCATACACATCGCAACGGCCGTTACAACTAGGCTGAGCCCAGTCTTCATCCATTTCTGTGAGTGTCGGCGCTCGGTAACCTGTCGATACGCCCCCTTTCAGTGTCCATTCAGGAGCCAGTGACCACACCCCGTAGACTCTCGGGCTAAAGTGACCATCAAAAATATCATTTTGGTCATAACGCAGACCCAAAGTCAGTGCAAAGTCATCCGTTAAGTACCACTCGTCTTCGGCAAACAGTGACCACTGCTTGTTTTTAGACGCCAGTGCGTTGCTGTCGTCCGTCAACTCTTTCTGCTCAAAGGATGCGCCTAAGGTCAAGTAATGTGCAGCAAGGGGTAAGCTCCACTGTGTGTTGAGTAAACTGTTTTCAATTTCTTTTTCAGCACCGTTGTTACGTACTGTTTCTGTGCTGATAAACGTGGTGCCACTGCCCCATTGATAATTACCCGAATGAGTCCCAGCCAGTGATTCACGTTGATATTCACGCTCAGCGACTTGTGACTCGCGTGACACTGACTTATCAAGCGTCGTGACACGCTCTTGATCATGCTGAGTGTATTCAACCGAAAAGGTATCTTCATCAGTCGGAGTCAAATGCACCGCAGCACGGTAGTTGTCGAGCGTCTTACCCGCATAACCACCTTCTATTTCATCCTCTTTTCGCTCTTGGTAAAGACCTGTTAGCGATACACTCAGCAGATCTGGAATCACTGGACCCGCAAGATACAACTGACCTTGATAGCCATTGCCTGAACGAGAATTCTCTTGCAGCGTCGTCTCCACTTGCAGACTGCCGTGCCACTCTTGGTAGTCTTTACGAGTGATAATGTTGATCACACCGCCCAGTGCATCGGAGCCATATAGAGTAGACATTGGGCCACGTACCACCTCAATACGCTCAATCGCACCCAAAGGTGGAAGCCAATCTTGCTCGGTAAAGGTACTGCCGTTGGTCTGCGTTTCACGACCAGACTGCTTACGGCCATCCACTAAGATCACGGTGTATTCTGAAGGCATACCGCGGACGGAAATATCTTGACCATCACCGCCACCGGTCACGGTCACACCCGGGATGTCTTGTAATGCATCAGTAAGATCCTTATAGGCGCGATTCTCGATTTGTGCACGGTCGATAACACTAATGGAAGCCGGCGCTTGAGTCACGGTTTGCTCGTAACCTGCCGCAGTGACAACTAGGGTTTCCATAGAAGAGTTGTCATCGGCGAAGGACGGCATGGATGTCACTGCCGCACTGGCGATCGCCAACGCAACAGGACGAAGAGAAAATGGGTAAATAGACATAATGGTATTTCTTAGACATATAATTGATAATCGTTCTCAATTTAATATCTAATGAAAATGATTCGCAACTACATTATCATCAATAATGGCGAATGCCATTATCCCATTTATGCATAACGATCGGCCTTTTTATGCAGATGTGTGCTCTACGTCAAACAGATCCTTAAAGATGCCGCGAACCCAAATACACATAGGGTCGTCATGAAAACGCTTATGCCAATACAAATAGACATGTTGGAACGCCAATC
This sequence comes from Vibrio sp. R11-SG3-ISO3-SZ, assembly GCF_059834345.1. NCBI lineage: Bacteria > Pseudomonadati > Pseudomonadota > Gammaproteobacteria > Vibrionales > Vibrionaceae > Vibrio > Vibrio sp. R11-SG3-ISO3-SZ. The sequence continues at coordinate 16,258 of NZ_JCBDGX010000001.1, read as the reverse complement.
TCAACTCTGGCGGTACTTCTCTCGCAATCAGACGCGCATCTTGGCATGCACGCTGCGCGTAGGGGGTTGGCAAGTGGAAAATAATATCGCTGGTCGCCGCAATATCTGGAGCAGCATGAAAGTTCGATAGTTGCACCGGAATCGACAAGCGATTCTTTTTATCCACTAATCCAAGTTCCATAAATTTATGCTCGAAAGAGAGGGTTTTCTCGCCCTGCAACGAGATTTGACCAAAGCTACAGCCCAACAAATTTTCGGCTGTTAATGTCTCATTGGCCAGTGGATGCGATTTACTCATCAACAAGCGAAAATCTCGCTTGGAGACCAGTGCACGATAAAGATTTTGGTCGCCACTGGCGGGCTCATGTGACGAGAGTGCAAAGTGCACATCGCCAGCAATTAGAGCCTCAAAGTGACGCTGCGGCGTGGTATCCAAACTGACGATCATATTGGGTGCACGCTGCCGAATTTGTGCAATAACAGGCGGCATCAAAGTATTGATTTGCGGCTGCAAGCCAAAAAAGCGAACGGTTGTTTCGATGCTACTGGGATCAAAAGACTGCTTATGAACAAGCGTTTCCAAGCTATTGATGATGAGATTTATGTCTTGTTTAATGCTGTCGGCTTTGGTGGTTAACTCATAACCCGAATTGGTGCGCACCAACAACTCATCATCAAACAGCGTTCGCATTTTCTGCAAAGCTCGACTGACCGAAGATTGGCTGATGTTCATCGCCAAAGCAGTATTCGAAACGTGCTTCTCTTCGAGTAAGTTTTTCAAAATCAGCAGCGAGCTAATGTCGACCTGGGATACATTCATGCTTGGACAACTCTAGAGTCAAAATTCGTCTTAGTCCGCTAGGGTAATCTTTGCTAAGAGAAATGTCAGGAATAAATTGAGCAAACCATGACAGGGACACTCGCCCTCAAGAAGTCAATACCATTAAGCCCTGCCTTAACGCAGGGCTTAATCCGTACAGGGTCATCGCCTCGCCGGTTACTCACCAAAAACTAACAGCTCCGCCGCGTCATTCAATGGGTTGGGGGTCGATTGAGCAGCACTGTAGTGACCGTTGCTCTCTAGATTGGTTTGATTGCTATAACCGGATGTACACGCTGCCAGGGTTATACACGCCAAAATCACCGCTAATGTTTTCATCATTTGTCCCTCTTAATGACCGTCTTTATTGCTCCTTTTCAATCTAGCTAGTCCCGCCGATAGGCGCGAGTCGTTTTACCGAACCTTACCCTGCTTGACACAAAATGACAAAGCAAGGCGACATGTTAAGATTGGAGGGGGTTCTACCGCGCATTTTCACTCCGCTTAGCCAGCGCAATTCGCTCTGCCAGCTCAGCAAAACCAAACCCGCCGTTTGAGTCGGTGATCCACTGTGGCTGGTGATTAAGCTGACTCAGAACATGGCGAATGTTGTGCACGCCAAAGGTCGTCGATAGCCATTCGAACATCCCTTCATCGTTGAGCGAGTCACCCACGTAGGCGATATTTGACAACGCCGGAAGTTGGCCATGATTGTGCGCGCGAAGATAGGCTTCACTGCTGGTGCGCTTAGTGTGCTGACCCAACCAAGCGTTGATGTGAATCGAGCTTTGTGTCGCATTGACGACTTGCCCGTCCACTTCAATAGCGCGAATGTCAGCAAGCAGCTGTTCACACAGCGCTGGAGATAACGGAGTACGCTCTTGGCCTGTGTTGACTGCGACATCGCAGTAACGAAACGCTTGATCGCTGGCAAACGTTACGTCTGGGTAGTCACGCAGCCGCTCGGCAATACGCTCGATTAACGCTCTCTGCTGGCGCGTCATCTCATCCAAAGGCGTAAGTGTGTGGGTGATGAATCCACTCTCGCTGCGGCGCATCCAAAACGCGCCGTTTTCACCAATCACACCATCGAGCGGCCAGAGTTTGGCCATTTGATCGCACCATCCAGCGCAAGCACCCGTGACACCCACCACTTTCACGCCGACATCACGCAGCAGCGTTAACGCATTCAGCGTTTGCGCAGGCAGCTGTCCTTGCCAGGTTAACGTGTCGTCGACATCGGTGAGTAACCAGGTGATAGACGCGAGCGACGCTTGATTAGCGCTAAGCAACGAATCAGGCATTCACCACCTCTTGATGGCGGCCTTCGGTCAGTGAAATGCGCTTCGAGGTGTTGGCATCAAAAAGATGCAGATGCTCGGGTTTGATGTCGACACCAAAGCTATCACCGATGGCGATTTTGCTATGACCTTCGACCCGCACCACCAAACGCTGCGCCTCTTCGTCTAGCGTTTTACAGTAGAGCAAAAGGTCAGCGCCCAGCGCTTCAATCAACTCGACTTCAACGTGGAACCACGGGTTATCATCGCACAGCTGCAGGTGCTCCGGTCTGAGCCCTAGCTTAATATCGCCCAGGTTTAGCGATGCCGTCTCTAGCGGATAGAGCGCCTGAGCCAATTCAATACCATCAATGGTTACACTCGCATCAAGAATATTCATGGAGGGAGAACCAATAAAGGTCGCGACAAAAAGAGAGGCCGGGTAGTCGTAGATATCAAGGGGTGTGCCCACCTGCTCCACGTTCCCTTTGTTCAATACCACCAGCTTGTCGGCCAAGGTCATGGCTTCGACTTGATCGTGGGTGACATAAATCGATGTGGTCGCGAGACGGCGTTGCAGCTTTTTGATCTCCAATCTCATCTGTACGCGCAGCTTGGCATCGAGGTTCGACAAGGGCTCATCAAACAAAAAGACCTTAGGTTTGCGAACAATCGCTCGCCCCATCGCCACGCGTTGTCTTTGCCCACCAGAGAGTTGACCAGGTTTGCGATCCAGTAAGTGATCCAACTCGAGCATTTTAGCGGCCTCATTCACCAAAGCGTCAATCTCTGCCTTCGGTGTTTTTCGGTTGCGTAGCCCATAAGCCATGTTGTTGTAGACCGTCATATGCGGATACAAGGCGTAATTTTGAAACACCATCGCGATATCTCGCTCACTCGGCTCGAGCGCATTGACGATGGTGTCATCGATAAACAAGTCCCCAGAGCTGATCGCTTCCAGGCCGGCAATCATGCGCAGTAACGTCGATTTACCACAGCCACTTGGCCCCACTAAGACCACCATTTCGCCATCGTGAATGGTCAAATCGACACCATGAATCGCTTGGTATCCGTTCGGGTAGCATTTCGCTACGTTATTGAGAGTAAGTGTAGACATGAATTATTTCTCCGAATCAACCAGACCTTTGACAAACGCTTTTTGCATCGCCAGCACCACAATGACCGGTGGCAGCATGGCAATAATGGTCGTGGCCATAATTTTGTTCCATTCAATGACCCCATCGACAACACCCAGCATCTGCTTGATGCCCATCACTATGGTGTAGTACTCGATGTCGGTGGTGATCAGTAACGGCCATAAGTATTGGTTCCAGCCGTAAATAAAGGTGATGACAAACAGCGCCGCGATGTTGGTGCGAGAGAGCGGCAGTAATATGTCAAAGAAAAACTTAATCGGTCCTGCGCCATCTATGCGCGCCGCCTCCACCAACTCACTTGGCACCGTCATAAAGAACTGGCGGAATAAAAAGGTCGCCGTCGCACTGGCGATCAGTGGGATGGTTAAGCCATAAAACGAATTGAGCATGTTGAGGTTAGTGACCACCTCAAAGGTCGGCATAATGCGCACTTCCACTGGCAGCATTAAGGTGAAGAAGATCATCCAAAACGCCAACATGCGGCCCGGAAAGCGAAAAAAGACCACCGCATAGGCCGACAAAATCGAAATGGTCAATTTACCAAAGGTGATGCACAGTGCCATCACTAGGGAATTCAACAACATACCGGTAATTGGCAATGCTGTATTGTTGACTTGGCTTGCATTACTCAGCAGTTCGCTGAACACACTGAAACCTAAGTCGCCAAACCAAAGTGGCGTCCCTGTCGCAAAGGCGGTGTTTTCATGGGTGGTCGCCACCAGTGCAATCCAAACTGGTAGTGCAATCGAAACGATGCCAGCCACCAACACAAAGTGGCAAAATAGAGTGAATAAGGGTCTGCGTTCTACCATCAGTAAGCCACCTTCTTCTCAACGTACTTAAATTGGAACACAGTTAACGTCGCGACCAACACCATTAACACCACCGACTGCGCAGCCGACGAGCCTAAATCCAAACCAATGAATCCATCGTTGTAGACTTTGTACACCAACGTGGAAGTGCTGTTGCTCGGCCCGCCTTGCGTCATCGCATGGATGATGGCGAAGGTGTCGAAAAAGGCATACACAAAGTTAACGACTAATAAGAAGAAACTCGTAGGCGAAATCAATGGGAAGCTGATGGTGAGAAAACGCTTTACCGGCCCACTGCCATCGATGGCCGCTGCTTCAATTAATGAACGGGGGACGGACTGCAACGCCGCTAAGAAGAACAAAAAGTTATAGCTGATTTGTTTCCATGTAGAGGTGATGATCACCATCCACATCGCGTGGGAGCCATTGAGTGTCGGGTTCCAATCAACCCCTATCCACTGGAGGAGTTGGCTGGCCACGCCAATCGTTGGGTCAAAGAGAAACAGCCACAAAGAGCCCGCCACCACAGGCGCAACGGCATACGGCCAGATCAGAAAGGTACGATAGAAGGTACTGCCACGAACGATATGCTCGGCAAACGCCGACAACACCAACGCACTGACCAGCGCTAGCACCGCTACGCTGAGACTAAATTGCAGCGTCGTGAATAATGAATCGAGATAATACGGATCGTGAAGCAGCTTTTCGAAGTTTTCCAAGCCAACAAACTCACGGCTCATCCCAAACGCATCTTCCAGTTGAGATGATTGAAAAATCGCTTGCCCAGCCGGCCAGATAAAAAAGACCAGGGTGATCACCAGTTGCGGGGCGATCAGCGCAATGGGCAGCCATTTGTGTTTAAAAATAACAGGCGATGACATAGATAATCCAGATAGAAAAAGGCGGAGCACATTTGCTCCGCCAAACGAGGGTGTTACTTTTGCGTGCGCTCAAAGCGGCGCAATTGCTCATCACCACGGCTTACCGCATTGTTCAATGCTGTTTTCGCCGTCGCTTTACCAGACCAAACGGCCTCCAACTCTTCGTTGATGATATCGCGCGTTTGCAAGAAGTTACCAAAGCGAATGCCTTTGGAGTTGACCGTTGGCTCAACCGACGTCATCTGTACGACAGCGGTGTCAGTGCCTGGGTTCGCCTCATAGAAGCCTTGGCTCTTGGTCAGTTCATAGGCAGCCTTAGTGATCGGTAGGTAACCAGTAAACTGGTGCCAATCGGCTTGCACTTCAGGGCTAGAGAGATACGAGAAGAACTTCGCTACCCCTTTGTACTCTTCATCAGAGTGACCACGCAGTACCCAAAGCGAGGCTCCGCCGATAATGGTGTTTTGCGGTTTGTCGACCAGTTCCGCGTCATACGGCAGCTGCGCTACACCGACGTCAATGCCTTTCATGTTCTCTTTAATACCCGCCAGACCCGCCGACGAGCCCATGGTCATCGCACACTCTTGGGTGTAGAACAGTGGCATACCATCGGATTGACGACCGCCGTACTTAAAGATCCCTTCTTTTGACCACTCGCCCATTTTCTCAATGTGCTTCACAAACGCCGACTCATTGAACTTAAACTGGGTATCGAGTCCGTCAAAACCATTGCTGTTGTTGGCGACAGGGACATTATTGCGAGCACCGAAGTTTTCAATTTGCGTCCAAGATTGCCAAGTGGTGCTAAAGCCGCACTTAGCGCCCGATTCGATCAGCTTGCGTGAGACGGTTTCCATCTCTTGCCAGGTTTTCGGTGCCTCTGTAATGCCCGCTTTTTCAAACATCGCTTTGTTGTAATAAAGCACAGGCGTTGAACTGTTGAATGGCATCGACAACATTTGGCCTTCACTGGTAGTGTAGTAACCCGTCACAGCGGAGAGGTAGTTGTCTGGATCAAACGGCTCTTTGGTGTCTTCCATCAACTGGTAAACTGGGTAGATGGCCTGCTTGGCACCCATCATGGTTGCTGTGCCGACTTCAAAAACCTGCACAATGGCTGGCTGCTCTTTCGCACGAAATGCCGCAATCGCACCTGTCATGGTTTCTGCGTATGAACCTTTGTATACAGGTTTGATTTCGTAGTCATCTTGACTGGCATTAAAGTCCGCTGCTATTTCATTGACCTTTTTACCTAGCGCACCACCCATGGCGTGCCACCATTCCACTTCTGTTTTCGCTTGAGCTTGCGCACTCAGTAGTGCTGCGGTGACGGCCAAACCGGTCAGGTGTTTGATAGACATAATGGTTCCCTTATGTGAGTCTTACTTGCGTAAAGTCCTAGTGTGGTTAAACCTCAGCGGATGTTCACTTCTCTTTCACATTCGCTGCTTCAGAATTCAAGTGAACATTAATTAGCGAAAGTTACGCTGAGATGACACTTAAATGAACATAAATGAAACTAAACTTTCGGTTGAATGCCTGTTTGGGGTGTCATCAAACGGTCACATGAAGATGACAGAGTTCGTTTGAAACAAAATGAACATAGATAGTGAATAACAATGACAACACTCCCAACCCTTATCCCAACCATGGCCCATCGTGGCCTCTCTAGTCTTGCACCAGAAAACACACTCGTTGCGTTTCAGCGTGCCGTTGAATTGGGCTGCCAGTGGATAGAAATCGACGTCCAACTGAGCGCCGATGATGTGCCCATGGTGATTCATGACCACACAGTGAACCGCTGTACCAACAGCAAAGGTAAAGTGAGTGAATTGACGTTACAGCAACTGAAACAACTCGACGCCGGGTTGTGGTTTGCTGATGAGTTTGAAGGGGAACCAATCCCTACCTTAGCGGAAACATTGGCCTTGACCCAAGCGGCCAACGTCAACCTCAACATTGAGCTCAAACTCTACCCTCACACGGACATTGATCGCCTGTGCCATCACGTCGCTGAGGTGATCAATGAGATGGATATTGACCCTCAGACCCTGCTCTTTTCGAGCTTTAGCACCCATTCCTTGCAATGCATAAAACAATATCTACCCGATGTGCGCCGCGGGCAATTGTGGCAAAGCATTCCCTATGACGTGGCGTCGGTCCTGACTCAAATTGATGCCTACAGCGTGCACTGCGACTACCGCTTTTTGACACAGGCGCAAGCCAAAGCAATTAAGCAGATGGGTTATCAGCTCTACTGCTACACCCCCAACTTTCCCGAATTAGTTGAGCCACATCGCTTATGGGGCGTCGATATGATGATCACCGACGTGCCTCAGCGTTATACTCAGCGTAACGAAACTCACACTGGTGCCGAGCGCCACGCTATTCATGGATAATCTTTCACTCCGCCAACACGCGATCATTGAGCGCATTCATCAACAGGAATATTGTTCGATTGATGAATTGGCTCAGCAGTTTGATGTCACGACACAAACCATCCGCCGTGACATCAACGAACTGTGCAACCTAGGCTTGACCCGTCGCCATCACGGCGGCGTCAGCTTACCTGCCACCCTGAGTAACCGAAGTTACACCTCACGCCGCATGACGAATGCCAAGGACAAACGCGCCATTGCCGAGCGCGTCGTGCAGCATATTCCCAATGGTTGCACTCTGTTTTTGGGTATCGGCACAACCATCACCGCGATTGCAGAGCAGCTTGGGCATCACCGGGAATTGCGTGTGGTGACCAACAACTTTGAGGCGGCGCATATTCTCTCCCAGTTTGAAGAGGTGGAAACCTGGATCCCAGGTGGGCGCATTCGCAGTAACGATCGCGATGTGGTGGATGATAAAGTCGCCGACTTTTTCGCCCAGTTTAGTGCGGACATCGGTATTATTGGCTGCGCAGCGGTCAGTGATATACGCAGTGGCCTAGAGAATACAGAAGCGACGCAGTATGTGATGGAGCACGAATTGCGGGAGGCGCGTGTCAGCCAAGCGATATTGGCCCACGCAGAGCAACGTTGGTTAGTGGCCAACGACAGCAAATGGCAGCGACGCGCCAATACCAAAGTCGCGCCATTGGAATATTTTGATCGCATCTTCAAAGACAGCAAACAAGCCTAACCTGCTCTAGGTTTCACCCTCAAGATGGGTTAACGTAGAAACATTGTTTTGTTTTTTTCAGTTAACGAGGCCGTTAACTCATTGCAAGGAAAGCTATGGTCGAGCAGGTTGTTGGCATTCTTTTCCCCGTCTTTGCGTTGGTATTGATTGGGTTTTCTGTCGGGCGTTGGTTAAAACCAGACTTCAAACCGATCAACCGCATCAACATGGACGCTTTCACCCCCGCATTGGTGTTCTCCTCTTTGGTGGTGATGCCTCTCGATACCAACCAGTTGCCCCTTTTGAGTGCGTCACTCATTTCAGTTTTATTACCCGGGCTATTGATGATCCCAATTTGCGCCATCACTAAACTGCGCTTTAAAGCCTGGGCGCCGCCACATATGTTTCGCAACAGCGGTAACTTGGCGATCCCTCTTTTTACCTATACCTTTGGTGAGACGGCGCTGGCGCCTGCGGTTCTGCTGTTCGTGGTCTCCGCCTGCTTGCACATCAGTATCGGCTTAGCGCTGCTGAGTGAAGGTAACCCAATCAAACAAGTGGTCAAAATGCCGATTTTTCTGGCGGCCAGCGCAGCGCTTTTTCTCAACCTAAGTGGGATTGGCGTGTGGTCCCCTTTGTATGAAGCGACAGTGTTACTCGGTCAAGCCGCGGTACCCGTGATGCTGCTCTCTTTAGGGGCGCAAATGTGTCATATGCGTTTGAGTGGATTTCGTATCGGTGTGCTGTGCACGCTGCAATCCTTGTCGACGGGTGCAGTGGCGTTTGTCGTCATCTATTGGTTTGTGCCGCTGCCGACTTTGGAGCTGCAAATGATGGTGCTGTTTACCATGTTACCACCGGCAGTAATGAACTACCTGTTTGCCGAACGGTTTGGAGTTGAGCCGACGAAAGTGGCGTCGATGGTGCTGTTTGGTAACTTCTTCAGTTTAATCACGCTGCCACTGCTGCTGACATTCGCCTTATCTCTGGGCTAGCTAATTATCTCTACTAACTGGCTTTGACATGTCCAAGCGATGTAGAAACAAAAACAGCGGCCATTGGCCGCTGCTTTCACATCATCATTGATTACTTCTTCAGTTGAGTAAAGTAGTCAAAGATAACCGGTACGTCGTTTTGACCTAGGCCAGCGTCAACCGCTGCTTGTAGGCTCTTTGACGTGCCTTGAGCGATGAGAGACTCAGTGCCTAGCTCTTCACATAGCGCAAGGAAGTAACCAAGGTCTTTGTTTGCGTTCGCTACAGAGAAGCCCAGTTTTTCTTCGCCATCAACAGCGTAGAACTTACAGAACTGCATGAACGGTGAGTTAGATGGACCTGCTGACATGATATCAAACAGTTGTTGGCCGTCTACGCCTGCAAGCTTAGCAACAGCGAATGCTTGAGACATTGTCGCAACCGTTGTCATACCCATGAAGTTGTTAACAAGCTTAGTCACGTGACCTGAACCTAGTGCGCCTAGGTAGAAGACGTTTTCGCCTTGCTCGTCAAGAACAGGCTTCACTTTGTTGAATGTTTCGATATCGCCTGCTGCCATGATGTTCAAAAGACCATCTTTCGCGTGTGCAGGTGTACGACCTAGAGGTGCGTCAATCATACCCGCGCCTTTCTCAGCAAGGTCAGCACCAATCTTCTTAGTCGAAGCTGGGATAGAAGTACCAAAGTCGATGAGCGTTTTGCCTTCAGACATACCCGCTAGAATACCCGCTTCACCGTAAACCACTTTCTCAACCACTTCAGAAGTCGTCAGACATAGCATTACGATGTCACTTTTCTCAGCCAGTTCTTTACCAGACGTCGCTTCAGAGGCGTTGCCACGAGCAAGAACAGCAGCGACTGCGTCTTTGTTAAGATCCATAACGTTAACTTCGTAGCCACGGTTTTGTAGGTTCTCAACCATGTTGCCGCCCATAAGGCCAAGACCGATGAAACCAATTACAGGTTTAGTCATTTCAGACTCCTAAATGCAATATTGTATGATTATATGATGTGGTCGTAGAATAGCGCTCATGAGCGGCTAACGCAATCCTTGATTCAATAAAAATTGTGGCAAAGCCCTAAAATTGTGAACTCAATCAGAATGAGACAGTGTTTTAAAACACAAACATTGCCGAGCAAAAAGAAGAAAAAATCACACCAATGAATCGTAGAAAACGCTTATTTGTGTGACCAAATGATGGGAATTGTCCGCCTTTAGCGCTCATCATCTAAGACAGGTGACCAGTTTTCAGGATCGGTTAGCCGCGTTTCACTGGGCGATGCTTGCGCTCGAATGTCACTTGGGTTGTAGATAGCGCAACTCTCCATCGACAAACAGCCACACCCAATGCACCCACCTAAGTCCTGTTGCAGCGCTTTCATCTGCAAGATGCGGTGCTCAAGCAGTTGATGCCACCCTGACGCCATCACTTGCCATTCTTGCCGATTGGGCGCTTGGTGGTGTGGAAGGTGGGCAAACGATGCCGCGATCTCCTCCAAGGTCAGTCCAACTTGCTGAGCGGCTTTAATGATGGCAACACGTCGCAGCACACTTCGATGATATCGGCGCTGGTTCCCAGCGTTACGCCAGCTGAAGATAAGCCCTTTCTGCTCATAAAAATGTAACGCCGACACCGCCACACCTGAACGTTTAGCGACCTCTCCGACCGTCAGTTCCATCTTGACTCCTTAATTCACTCGAACGTTATCGACTCACATGAAAAATAACGCTTTACCTAAAGTTAACTTGAGGTTTTAGAGTAGCAGCAACTGATCAATATTGGTACACAGAAAGGAACACCACAATGACATTACACGGACGCAATAAGACCACTCCTTATCTAACCGGACGCTTTTTTGATGGCATTTCTTCTGGGCTATTTATGATGGCTCTACCTTGGCTCATGTTGCAATCGGACAATATGGGCACCTTTGTCGCCTTAGTGGCACTCACTTGTACTGGTCTCTCATTTTTCTTAACGCCCTTCTTTTCAACCTTGATTGACCGCCATTCACGCAAAACAATCTTAGTGATGGTCCAATGGGTGCAAGCCATCTGCGCCGCGCTGGTGATGAACCTGTCATACCACGGCATGCAATCCCCATGGCTATTGGCACTCGCGCAACTGGTGTTTTGGGTCTCGAGCAATCTGGCTTGGTCTACCAATAATGCGTTTACCCAAGAAAATTATGATCACCATGAGTACGCCGCAATTTCAGGACAACAAGAGATCATAATGCAAGGCACCACGCTAGGTGCTGGCGCGTTAGGTATTGTGCTCCTCGAGCAATGGGGAATTGTCGAATTCTCAGCTTTTGCCATGTTGGCATCCACATTAGCGGGTATCAGTTACCTGGTGACACCTTATCGACAAGCGTTACGCGCCGAACGTAAAGTACGCTTTTGGCAACAACTGGTCGAAAGCCGCTCCATTGTGCTTTCTGAACCACGCTTTTACGCCTTCTTGATACTTTCTTCTCTCTCCTACCCCATTTTGACTTACTTGGGAAAGTTGGTGCCGATCTGGTTTGCACAGCAGCACATTGCTGGGCACTGGCTCGCGGGCTACAACATGGCGTTTGGGATTGGCTCGCTGCTCACCGGACTCATCGTACACAAATTACTGACCCGTCGCGCATTACCCCGCACCATGCTGCTTGCCATGTCGTTCAGTAGTGTGATGGTGCTAGGGATGAGCATCTCATTAAGCCCAGCGGCCTTGCTTGTCTTCACCTTGTTATTTGGCCTTTTTAATGCGTTAAATCGAATCGCGCGAACGAACTGGATGCACCACACTATCTCCATCCATCAACGAGGCCGCGCCGACGGTGCATTGCAAATGTTTGCCACTCTAACCCAGAGTATGAGCTATGTGCTGATCGCTTTGCTCAGCCATGCGGATTGGATCGAACTGGGGTTCTTACTCGCTGCAATCACCATGGGCGGAGCGACCCTCGCCATGCGTTGGCTACTGACTCATGCACCAGAGTCCAGCGTTATGAACGCGTCTATTAAGAGAGGAGAGGTGTCTGCCACCGCAACGTGATCAAAGGTAATCAACACATGGCCGAAACTACCGATCATTTATCAGCACAATTGCAGTATTTTAAGGTGTAGATGTACCTACTCACGTTGTTCAATTGGATGTACGAGATGCCGATGCGGTAAAAAAGGCGGTCGATGAACTTCCAAGCGAATTTGCACAAGTGACCACACTGATCAATAACGCAGGACTCGCGTTAGCACCCGAAGGCGCTGCTGAAGTAGCGCTAACAGATTGGCATACTATGATCGAAACCAACTGCACAGGATTGGTCAATGTAACACATGCTTTACTTCCAACACTGATTGACATTGGTGAAGGTACGACAATCATCAACGTCGGTTCTATTGCAGGTCAATGGCCCTATCCCGGCAGCCACGTGTATGGTGCGAGTAAGGCGTTTGTCAAACAGTTCAGCTACAACTTACGTTGTGATCTCCTCGGGACCGGAGTACGTGTGACAGACCTAGCTCCCGGTATCGCGGAGACAGAGTTCACGTTGGTCAGAACGAAGGGAAATCAATCTGCATCGGACAACTTATATCGAGGCACCACACCCTTAACGGCACAAGACATTGCAGAGCATATGTTTTACATCGCTACGCTTCCAAATCACATCAACGTCAATAGGGTTGAAGTAATGCCGACTCGCCAAGCGTGGTCACCTTTTGCGATAGACAGAGACTGATTGCCCAGGTGTTATCCGTAGATCGCACTGCTCGTTCGACGACCGCTATGCTGGCAACTTAAGTATCATTGTCAGCACAGCTTTACACCCTGCCAAATTTGAAGCACCTCCAATGCGTGCTTCATGTATTCTTCAAACTGCCCGGCGTGTTACCATAACGTGACGCACCTCGCATTATGCTAGCTATTCGAGGACAAATACACGCTGAATGCCAAAGTTCAGCCACAAAAAAGTGAACAGCGACATGTCTAATACGACTCACGCCATTAGTACTTCCGAAATGGCCGAAAGTCCTACTCAAAACGGAGCACCGACGCTCTTTCAACAACTTCAACTGACGAATCCAACATTTCAAATGAGTAGCGCCTTTTTCATAGCCTTTGTGTTCTTAGCGCTAACGAATACCTCTTTACTCTCAAATTGGGTCAATCAAGGTTTTGCACTAGCGACCGAATACTTTGGAGCATTTTGGCAAGTTCTTCTGCTTGCAAACTTCATTGTTGGACTCTATTTAGCCGTATCTCGCAGCGGGAGTGTGCGATTGGGTGGACTGCTCACCCCAGAGATAAGCACATTTAAGTGGATCTCTATCATTTTATGTACACTACTGGCTGGTGGTGGCGTGTTCTGGGCTGCTGCTGAGCCAATCGCCCACTTCGTAACTGCCCCCCCTTTGTATGGCGAAGCGCCCCCTATCGAAGCCGCCATCAATGCTTTGTCTCAGTCGTTTCTGCATTGGGGCTTTTTGGCCTGGGCTATTCTTGGTTGCCTGTCTTCCGTTGTGTTGATGCACCTGCATTACGACAAAGGCCTACCACTCAAACCGCGAACCTTGCTCTACCCGATATTTGGACAACGAGCCATAATTGGTTCACTCGGAAACATCATTGATACTGCCTGCATCATTGCAGTGGCTGCTGGTACCATCGGCCCGATCGGTTTTTTAGGGCTGCAAATCAGTTACGCGTTGAATGCTTTGTTTGGTATCTCGGATGGATTTACGACTCAGACCATGGTGATCCTATTCGCCGTCGCTATGTACACGCTTTCTGCGCTTAGTGGTGTTAGTAAAGGCATTCAAATTGTGAGTCGATACAATATCATTCTCTCAGTAGTTTTGATCGGCTTCATTCTGCTGTTTGGCCCCACTCAATTTATTATTGATGGTTACTTACAAGGGGTAGGAGGTATGCTCGATAACTTTGTCGTGATGGCCCTCTATCGAGCAGACACAGACTGGCTTAGTTGGTGGACCGTTTTCTTTTGGGGTTGGTTTATCGGCTACGGGCCAATGATGGCCATATTTATCACTCGTATTTCACGTGGTCGAAGTATCCGACAACTCGTTCTCTCAGTCAGCATTGTCGCGCCGTTAGTGACGTGTTTTTGGTTTACCGCAATTGGCGGCAGTGGACTCGCATTTGAAATTGCCAACCCAGGCGTCATCTCACAAGCGTTTGAAGGCTTTAATTTACCTGCAGTACTGCTTGCTATTACAGATCAACTGCCGCTTTCGACACCGATTGCATTGCTATTTCTAATACTGACCACCACGTTTATTATCACCACCGGAGATTCCATGACGTACACCATCAGTATGGTCATCAGCGGAGAGAAAGAGCCCAACGCGATATTACGAGCATTCTGGGGCATCACTATGGGCTTAGTCGCCATCGCCCTAATCGCCATGGGTAAGGGCGGCATCAACGCACTGCAATCGTTTATCGTTGTGACTGCGGTACCCGTCTCTTTTGTTCTTCTCCCTAGCATCTGGTTCGGAAGAAAATACGCGCAAACCATGATGTATGAGCAAGGCATAAAATAAAACGCCTAAACGCTTTATCCAGTGACACTAATCCGTTGTCATATAAAGATAAACTGAAAGCGCTCCAATCGGAGCGCTTTGTTTAATTGATGTATTTATTCCCAATCAAGGATAACCTTCCCAGAAGCCCCGCTACGCATGGCGTCAAAGCCTTTTTGGAAGTCATCGACCTTGAAGTGGTGAGTGATGATTGGCGTCAGATCTAGGCCTGATTGAATCAGGCTTGCCATCTTGTACCAAGTCTCAAACATTTCTCGGCCGTAGATGCCTTTGATGACCAGGCCCTTGAAGATCACTTGGTTCCAGTCGATGCCCATGTCCGATGGTGGAATACCGAGTAATGCGATACGTCCACCGTGGTTCATGGTTTTAAGCATTGAGTTGAAGGCGGATGGATTGCCAGACATCTCAAGACCGACGTCAAAACCTTCGGTCATGCCAAGCTCTGACATGACGTCTTCCAGTTTTTGTTCGGCAACATTCACCGCGCGAGTGACGCCCATTTTGCGCGCCAGTTCTAAGCGGTATTCGTTAACGTCTGTGATCACGACATGACGAGCACCAACGTGACGCGCGACGGCCGCCGCCATAATGCCAATTGGGCCAGCGCCAGTGATAAGCACATCTTCACCGACAAGATCAAAAGAGAGCGCCGTGTGAACCGCGTTGCCAAACGGGTCAAAGATTGAAGCAAGATCATCAGAAATGCCTTCAGGGATCTTGAATGCATTGAACGCAGGGATCACTAGGTATTCAGCAAACGCACCTTCGCGGTTCACACCCACACCAATCGTGTTGCGGCACAGGTGCGTACGGCCACCACGACAGTTGCGACAGTGACCACAGGTGATATGGCCTTCGCCCGACACACGGTCACCAATTTCAAAACCGCGGACTTCTTGGCCAATCGCCACCACTTCACCCACGTACTCGTGGCCAACGACCATAGGCACGGGAATGGTATTTTGTGACCACTCATCCCAGTTGTAGATATGGACATCAGTTCCGCAGATGGCGGTCTTTTTAATTTTGATCAGGATATCGTTGTGGCCAACCTCAGGTTTGTCCACTTCCGTCATCCAAATGCCTTCTTCAGGCTTAAGTTTAGAGAGTGCTTTGATTTTCATTATTGGATGATCTCCATCTCACGGCCCACTTCAATGAAGGCGTCGATCGCACGATCCAGTTGCTCACGTGAATGCGCCGCAGACATTTGCGTACGGATGCGTGCTTGACCTTTAGGTACCACGGGGAACGAGAAGCCAATGACGTAAATGCCCTTCTCCAACGCGCGTTCAGCGAACTCTGCCGCTACTTTGGCATCGCCTAACATAATTGGGATGATCGCATGATCCGCGCCGCCCATCGTAAAGCCAGCCGCTTCCATACGCGCACGGAAATGTGCGGCGTTGTCCCACAAACGCTCGCGCAGATCACCGCTCTCTTTCAACAGGTCAAGCACGCGAAGTGACGCACTGACAATCGCTGGCGCGACAGAGTTTGAGAACAAGTATGGACGTGAGCGTTGACGCAGCCATTCAATCACTTCTTTCTTACCAGACGTGTAACCGCCTGACGCGCCGCCCATCGCTTTACCCAGTGTGCCTGTGATGATATCAATACGATCCACAACGTCGTGATACTC